>NZ_JBEYFS010000251.1:0-16629 GCF_040634475.1 Streptomyces sp. NPDC007095 | reverse complement strand
CAGGCCCTCGTACTGGACGTACTTGGATCTGTGCCTGGTGCGGTGAGAGTGCGTGCATGGCGTCGCGGGGCAGACGGGAATTTGACGACAGGGCCCAGGGCCTGTCCGGCGGACCCCAGGAGTGCGGGAGCCCGTGAAGCCGGGCTCGTAGGGCGCGGGCCATACGGTCCGCGTCCTCCGTTGTCACCCGCTCCGGCTCCGGACGGTCCAGGAGCCCGAAGATGCCCGGCCCACGGTGTGCGACGGACAGATCCGCCATGCGCGGCACGATGTGGAAGTGCACGTGCGCGAAGCCCTCGGACTGGCGAACTGGACGACGTAGGTCTTGAGGCAACCGGTCGCCCCGCGCAGCGCCCTGGAGAGCCTGACCTGCCACACCCCCAGGGCCCCGGCCTCGGCGTCGGTGAGGTCATGGACGGCCGTGACATGCCGTCGCGGCAGCAGCATCAGCCAGCCGGGCACCGCGGTGTTGACCGCTGTGAGCCACCCGCCAGTGCTCATCGGACACGACGCGTTCGCGGGGCGGAAGTTCGTCGAACCGTGCTTCCTGGCCGCAGGCGTAGCAGGGGGGAGTCGTCATGTCCCGGGATCGTAGAACGGACCTCAACCGCGGCACCAACGGTGACACTTCACGGTACAGATCACGGCACAGATCACGTACGGAGAGGAAGCCGTCATGGCTGTCATGCGCGCAGTGCGTCTGCACTTCCCCACCCACGAGCTGCGGGTCGAGGAGGTCGACCGGCCCACCCCCGGTGCGGGAGAGGTCCTGGTCAAGGTGGAAGCGGCCGGAGTGTGTCTGTCCGACGTCCACCTGATCTCCGGAGAACTCGGCGGCACACCCGCACTGTTGCGGGGCGACACGGTGACCCTGGGGCACGAGGTGGCCGGCACCGTCGCCGAGCCGGGTCCGGCCGCGGGCGGCTGGGAAGTCGGCGACCGCGTCGTCCTTCAGGCCGGCGAATACCGCGACGGGCGGGGCTGGACCCGTGGTGTCGACTACGACGGAGGCTGGGCCGAGTTCGCGCTCGCCCGGATCGACACCCTGGTGTCGCTCCCGGACTCGATCCCCTTCGAGCAGGGAGCGGTCATCCCCGACGCGGTCTCCACCCCGTGGGGCGCCATCACCGACACCGCCGGTGTCCGCCCCGGCCAGGCGGTCGGGGTCTGGGGCATCGGCGGTCTGGGCGCGCACGGGGTGCAGCTGCTGCGCATGGTGGGCGCCTGCCCCGTCATCGCCGTCGACCCCTCCCCCGCCGCCCGTGACCGCGCCCTGGCCTTCGGCGCGGACCTCGCCCTCGATCCGGCCGACCCCGGTCTGGCGGACAAGGTCGCCGCCGCCACCCGCGGGGCCGGTATCGAGGCCGCCTTCGACTTCGCCGGCGTCACCCCGGTGCGCGAGCAGGCCCTGTCCGTGCTGGCCGACGGCGGCAAGCTGATCCTCGTCGGGCTGAGCGGAAAGCCGGTCACCATCGCGGACAGCACCACCTTCAGTACCCGCGAGCTACGGCTCCTGGGCCACTTCGGCTCCGGCGCGAACGCGGTCGCGCAACTCATCCACCTCACCGAGAACGGGCGGCTGGACTTCTCCCGCTCCGTCTCGGACGTACTGCCCCTGGATCAGGCGGCCGAAGCCGTCGAACGGCTGGAGCACAAGAAGGGCGATCCGATCCGCCTGGTACTGCGCCCCTGAGGGTGCCGTTCGCACCGTCAGCACCGCCACCCCCTCCTGAGCGTCAGCCGCCCGCGGTGGAAATCACCGCGGGGGCCGCGCCAAGGGCGTCAAGGTGTCGAGCCCGGCGCCGACCACCCGCCATGCGCCGCGCGTCGAGCTCGAGCACGCGGTGAGTGAGGTCGTCCAGGTCGCCGCGGTGGGCGACCTCCTCGCGCGACCTGGGCTTCAGCGCGGGGCACGGACTCAGAAGTTGATCATGTGTCCGGCCAGGCCGTGCACGGCTTCCTTCACCGCTTCACCCAGGGTCGGGTGGGCGTGGACATTGCGGGCGACCTCGTGCACGGTCAGGTCCCACTGCTGCGCCAGCGTCAGCTCCGGGAGCAGCTCCGTCACGTCCGGACCGATCAGATGGCCACCGAGGAGCTCGCCGTACCTGGCGTCGCTGATCAGCTTCACGAAGCCGACCGTGTCACCCAGACCGTGTGACTTGCCGTTGGCCGTGAAGGGGAACTTGGCGACCTTGACGTCGTAGCCCCGCTCCTTCGCCTGCGCCTCGGTGTAGCCGAAACTGGCGATCTGCGGCTGGCAGTACGTGGCACGCGGGATCATCACATAGTCCAGCTCCATGGTCTCCGCGTCCGCGATCGTCTCGGCCGCGATGATCCCCATGGACTCGGCGTTGTGCGCGAGCATCAGCTTCGCGGTCACATCCCCGATCGCGTAGATGTGCGGTACGGACGTACGGCAGCGGCCGTCGACGTCGATCGCGCCGCGCTCGGTGACCCGTACACCCGTGGCCTCCAGGCCGTACCCGGTGACGTTCGGCGCGAAGCCGATCGCCTGGAGGACCTTGTCGGCCTCCAGTACCTTCTGCGCACCGTCTTTGCCGGTGACCGTCACCCGCACCTGCGGGCCCGACTCGTCGATCGACTCGACACGCGTCGAGGTGAGCACGTCGATGCCCAGCTTCCGGTACTGCTTGGCGAGTTCGGCGGAGACGTCCGCGTCCTCCAGCGGGGCGACCCGGTCCAGGAACTCGACGACCGTGACCTTCACGCCATAGTTGTGCAGGACGTACGCGAACTCGATGCCGATGGCCCCTGCGCCCGCGATCACGATGGAGCGCGGCAGGTCCTCGGCGAGGATCTGCTCCTCGTAGGTCACGACACGGTCGCTGCGCCGGGTACCGGGCAGCAACTTGGGGGTGGCACCGGTGGCGATGATGCAGTCGTCGAATCCGACCGTCTTCGTGGTGCCGTCGGCGAGGGCGACCTGGAGCGTGTGGGCGTCGACGAAGGTGCCGCGGCCGTCGATCTCGGTGATCGCGTTCTTCTTCATCAGGAAGTGGACGCCCTTGACACGGCCGTCCGCGACCCGGCGGCTGCGCCGGAACGCCTCGCCGTAGTCGAAGGAGACCTCGCCGTCGACCTTGATGCCGAACGTCTTCGCCTCCCGCGTGAAGATGTGCGCCAGCTCGGCATTGCGCAGCAGCGCCTTCGTGGGGATGCAGCCCACGTTCAGACACACACCACCCCAGTACCGCTCCTCGACGACCGCGACCCGCTTGCCGAGTTGCGCGGCACGGATGGCGGCGACGTAGCCGCCCGGTCCTGCTCCGAGTACGACCACGTCGAAGCGCTCGTCCATGAGTGGATCCTTCCGGTGAAGCCCGGCTCAGAGCCGGTCCAACATCCTCTGCACCATCTGACCCTGTGACCTTATGTCTTCAGTGCCGCTACGGCGCTTTTCGTGTCCGTGATGACATGCGCGTAGGTCGGACCGTTCAATTCGTGGGCGGCCCTCATGAGTTCGCTCGAGAACGCCGCTGTGGCGTCGGTCACCAGCGACACATGGAATCCGAGTTCCATCGCGTACTTGGCCGTGGTCTCGATGCAGGTGTTCGCGAGCAGTCCGATGACGATCACGTGGTCCACGCCGCGCTGGCGGAGGCGCATCTCCAGGTCCGTGTTGGCGAACCCGCTCTGGGCCCAGTGCTGTGCGACCACCGTGTCCGAGGGCTCGGGCCGCAGGGGCGGATACCAGTCCCCGCCGAACGCGTCCTGGGCGAAGAGCTGGTTCTTGTCCACGGCGCGTTGTGACGGGTTCGGATGGGACCAGGACTCGTACAGCCCCGGTGTCCAGCGGTGATGTGGCACATAGAACACCGGCACGTCGACCTCGCGAGCGGTGGACACCAGTTCGGACAGGTGGACCCGCAGGCCGACCTCCCGCGCGACCTCCGCGATGCGCGGCCAGAGCTTGCCCTCGTCGGCGAGGAAGTCGTTCAGCGGATCGACCAGCAGAACCCCCGTGCGGCGCCGGTCGTAGTCGTACACCGTCATAGCTGCCTGCCTTCCGTACGTCGCACTCCTGTGCGGGCGCGCCGGTCAGACGGGGAACAGCAGACAGCTGCTGGTCGTGTGCGCCAGCAGCCGGTCCCCGGAATCGAAGAGCTCGGCCTGCGCGAGGGCGGTACGACGTCCGCTGTTGAGGACGGTGCCCACGGCACGGACCTTGCCGGTGTCCACGGTGACCGGGCGCAGGAACTTCACATTCAGGTCGAGTGAGGTATACCCCATCCCCTGCGGCAGGACCGACTGCACCGCGCAGCCCGCCGCCGAATCGAGCAGGGTGGCGTACACCCCGCCGTGGACGCTTCCGATGGGGTTGTAGTGCTCCTCGCCCGGGACGAGGGCGAAGACGACCCGGCCGTGCTCGACCTCCTCGAGCGTCATCCCGAGGGTCGCCGAGATCGGCGGGGCAGGGAGCCGTCCGGCCTGCATCTCGCGGAGGAAGTCGAGACCGCTGTGCTGCCCGACGGCACCGGCGGAGACGGTGGGGTCCTCCCAGTCGTACGTGCGTGACCTGCCCATGCCGCTCCCTCGATGATCTGAATGTGGAATTCGAAGCTAGCCAGGACGAGGTCTGGATGTCAACGCCGAAGCCAGCCTACGATGGGAGGCATGACGTGGCTCGAGACAAGCACCGAGAACTGCACGGTCCAGCGGACTCTCGACCTGGTGGGCGAGAAGTGGTCACTGCTGGTCCTGCGGGATGCCATGAACGGCCTACGGCGCTTCGACGACTTCCGCCGGCACGTCGGGCTGTCCGAGAGCGTGCTCTCGGATCGGCTGCGGAAGCTCGTCGCGGCCGGGATCCTGGACACCGTGCCCTACAACGAGCCCGGCAGCCGCACCCGCCACGAGTACCGGCTCACCCGCAAGGGCTGGGAGCTGTGGCCGGCGATGATCGCCCTCAAGCAGTGGGGAGACCGCCATGCGGCGGATCCCGAGGGCCCGCCACTGGAGGTCACGCACGCCGGCTGCGGCGCGCCGGTCGAGACCGTGGTCGTTTGCTCCGCGGGACACGGCCCCCTCGTCCCGCCGGAGGCACGCACCCGCCCCGGTCCGTCGGCGAAGGCCTTGGACCTCAGCGCTCGCTAGAACTCCAACTGCAGATCGCTCTTGTGCTGGTGGCGCCTGTGCCCACCGCGGCTTGCGCGGCCTGCCCCAGCTGTCGTGCGGCCGGTTCCGGTCCTGGCCAGTGTCGCCGCGTCGAACTGGGTCTTGCTGATCACCGTTCCGATCCGCTGGGCACGCTCGGGCGCCTGCCCGTTGTGGATGACCACGAAGTGGGCGAGGCTCTCGAACAGCTCCTCACCAGCCACCGCGCGACCGGTCTTCCGATCGTTCGCCGTTGCCGTCAGGTGCAATCTCCTCGTGTGAGGTGGTGCATGGGCATCTACCTCCCGCCCTGATCGCCGAGCTCGGCTCATGGACGACCGGGAAGCGGGCTTGGATGGCCGCCCCCGAACGGGCTGGGGAGCCGGGGCCCAATGCCCGAAGCCGACCGGCCGCGGGAACTGCCCGCCCGGCTGCTCACCGATCCCGAGATGCTTCATGCGTGTCGGATACGGGACTTCGCCAGAGTCTTCCGGCTGGTGAGAACGAGAGCGGGCATCTACCCGTCGATGATCGCCAGGCGATGCGAGCTGACGCCCAGCGGAGTCGATGAAGTCATCGCGGGCCGACGCCAGTTGCTCCACATGGACGTCGTCGCCCTAAGAGTGCACCGGCCTCCGGATCGCGTCAGCCGCGTTCCTCCTCCTCGGCCTCCATGAGCCGGATCCCCCGATGCGTCAACATCACCATCGCGGGTGTGTTTCCCTGCGCCCAGTCGACGGTGATGAGCTCTTCGCCCACCAGATACGCGCACGCCGCGGCCAGATCCTGCTCAGGGACCCGGAGGTCGTCACGCAGCCTCGCGCCGGTGACGCCAAGGAGGCGATTGCCTTCCGTGGCCTCGTACAGCGTTTTCATGATCGCTTCGCGGTAGTTCTTCCGCTCGCGCAGTGTTGCCATGATTGCCGCCACTCGTGCCTGTCACCTCACTCTACTCCGGGCCTCGTCAGGAGAACCTGCGTTCTCCGCGAGCAGGCGGCACGGCCGGTCGGCAGCTGCCTGGCAGGAGGAGGGGTCATCCCTGTGCACCCGCTTTTCCTCCCCTTCCTCGGAATCCTGGTCCAGGACAGTCATGGAACTGCCGTGGAGGGCGTGTTCCGCTGCCATGAGCGCGCTCGCGGTCGTCGGAGGGCCGGCGCTGTCGCTCGCGGCGGCCATCAGGCGAGCGGCTGCCGGGGCGTTGGTCTCCGGTGGTACCACCAGCAGGTTCCAGCTGCCCGTGGTGTGGGACAGCAGCATGATCTTGTGGGGGTCCAGTTCCGTCGTGAACCAACCGACCCTCACCACGCGACCGTTGACGG
The DNA here is from genome assembly GCF_040634475.1 of Streptomyces sp. NPDC007095. Lineage (NCBI taxonomy): Bacteria > Bacillati > Actinomycetota > Actinomycetes > Kitasatosporales > Streptomycetaceae > Streptomyces > Streptomyces sp. NPDC007095. The sequence continues at coordinate 10,192 of NZ_JBEYFS010000251.1, read as the reverse complement.
GCACCCTGCTCGGGATGGCAGGCCAGTACGTCGCGTTGACGGCGATCCGGGTTATCCGTCCGGACAGGGGGTCCAGTACGTCGGCCAGGGCGGAGAGTTCGTGTGTCAAGTCCCGGGAGCGGGGCCACCAGGCACCGTCGAGAGGCCCTCGGAACGTGCTCACGGTCTTCAGCGCGAGGCGAGCGGTCGGAGCCCTGAAGGGCACGATCCGCAACGGGGGTCGGTCGGTGGTCGCGGACATCGCGCGCACCTGTCTCCCGGCCGCCGCTCGGGGCGGCCCGGTGTCGTCACTCGCCGAGAACGACACCGGCATGGCGGCCGGTGTGCGAAGTACTCTCGATGCCTCCACGCTACTCCCGCGGCACGCCGAACGGGCCTCGGCGAGACACCGGTTCCGAACGCCGCCCATCACGCACCGCGCCATCAGGCACCGCGCACCGCGCCATCAGGCACCGCCAGGCACCTCGCACTGCACCGCCAGGCACCGCGCACCGCGCCATCAGGTACCACGCACCGCGCCATTACGCACCGGGCCGGTCCGACCGCCATGCCCGTCACATGCCTGCCGCATGAATCGGCACGCGGTCGTCAGCGGCCCCCGCGGGGCGGTGCGAGGAGGTGCCGCGGGCGTCGTGTCCGCCTTCGGAGTCCCAGACCGCTTCCCGGGCCGAGTCCCATGCCGCGGCCTCGGCCTCGGTGGCGATGCGGAAGAGCTCGGCCTCCTGGATCAGGCCGCTTGCCGTGAGGCTGCGTGCGGGATCCGCGGCGGTGGTCATCAGCCGGGCGGCCGTGACGGCGTCGGTCTCGGGTGGGATCACCAGCAGGTCCCAGCGACCCGCGGTGTAGGACAGCAGCAGCAGTTTGTGCGGGTCCTGCTCGGCCTTGAACCAGCCGACCTTCACCACATGTCCCTGGACGGGCACCTTGCGGGGGATGACCGGCCAGAACGTGGGGTTCACGGTGACGTGGGTGATCCGCCCCCACAGCGGGTCCAAAACGGCGGTGAGCGCGGGAAGTTCGGCCGCCAGGTCGCGGGAGCGTGGCCACCATGCGCCGTCGATCAGGGCGGGGGCCGTGCCGGGTGGCGCCAGCTGCAGCCGGAGAGGTGGCGGTGAAGAAGAGAAGGTCCGGTCTTCGACCGCGGGCTTGTCGAACATGGTTGCGGTCATCACGCGAACCCTGCCCCGGGCCGGCCAGGACCGGCCCGGTGTCGTGAATCGCCGGGGACGGCACGGGCATCGAAGCCGGTGCACGAAGTACCCTCGGTATCTTCAGGATACTCCTGTCCGGGGTCCGATGGACGGTCACGATGGCGCGATTTCCACGGCGTGCCGGACGCGCATCGCCCGTTGCCCACCGTCATCGGATGGGGCGACGACCCGCGCGCCGGGACCATCGGGCGTACGCGATGGCCGCATCGGCTTGTTCCGGAGGGAGCCGTGCGACTTCAGTGCTCGCCGGGTCCCGGACCGGTCCGCGTCCCACGAGTACGGCTGTCGTCGCGAGGACGATCAGGACGGTGATCACCACGTTGCCCGCATGGCTTGAGGAGCGCCTTCGCGGTGCGACGCTGCCGGGGGCCGGGGCGGCACGTCGTATGCCAGACCTTCCGGCATCTCCTCAATAGGTGCCAAGTAGCCATCGATGTCCGGTAGTAGACGCATCTGTCGCGCCCTATCGGCAGTCTTCGGGCAGGACTACGCTGTGGGGTGAGGCCCCAGTCCCCGGTATCGATGCTGTGTTTTACTCCCCGGGAGGCCCGCTGTGTTCGCTCTTCTCATCGTCCTGATCGTGGTCTTGTTCGGCTTCGGTTTCCTCAATCCCATCTGGTGGGTCGCCGCGGCCGTGTTGGTCTTCGGAGCCACCCGTTACGGCCGCCGGGGCCGCGGCGGCGGGTCCGACTTCGGTGAGTACCAGGACTATCAGGACCGCCGGGAGCGTCAGGACCGCTGGGACCGCCGTTACAGCCGACAGCACCGAGCGCGCTGGAACCGCGAGGACCGGCGGGACCGCGAGCGCCGCGGGTGACGAACGCGTACGTCATGCCCTGTTCCGCTCGTCGTCCATGTGCTCTACGGTCAGAGCAAGGCAGGCGGGACTTCGTCCGTGTCAGGAATCGACGGAACCGGCAAGTCCCCCACCCAGGCTCCCAGCCCCCGAGTCGCAATCGAGGCCGGCCGGAGCCGCATCGCCGGAACACGCGGCTCCAGCTTCCGTCCTCCTGGCGTTTTCCACTCGGGGTGCTCCCGCCACCCCGCCGCCGCGGAGGGCAGTGCGCGAGGACACGATGGCCGGGGGGCCTCGCATCCTCGTGACCACGGCCGCCGCCGAACACCATCGGCGGCGGCCGTCCGGCCCGAAAAGCAGAGCCTGCGAACCACAGCGCGTGAACCACAGTCCGGGAGCTGCTGCTGACCGGTCGTGGCCTTGGTCAGGACCTCAGGCCCGGGAGGGCTTCGGAGTCGTCGATGAACGCGCGGGCCAGGTCGGACAGGCGCCGGTTGTGAGCACGGGCGTAACCGCGCAGTGTGGTGAAGGCCTGTTCCATGTCGATGCCCCGGCGTTCGGCGAGTTTTCCCTTGGCCTGTTCGATCAGGACGCGGCTGTTCAGCGCGCTCTGCAGTTGCTCGTTGAGGACGGTGCTGCGGTGCGCGGTGCGTTGTTGCAGCAGGCTGATGGTGGCGACGTCGGCCAGGGCCTGGGCGAGCGGCGTGGCGTCCGGCTCGAAGGGGCCCGGGGTGGCGTGGAAGAGGTTCAGGGCCCCGACGACCTCGTCCCGTAGACGCATCGGCAGGGCCTGGACCGCCCCGAACCCGCTGCGGTGGGCCGCCGCGACAAAGCGTGGCCAGCGGTCGGCCTCCCCGCTCAGGTGGGCGACGATCACCGGGGCGCCGGTGCGGAAACAGTCCAGGCAGGGCCCTTCGTCGTTCTGCAGCTGGAAGAGTTCCAGCAGGCGCACCTGTTCGTCGGAGGCGGCCATGACGTGGAGTTCGCCGTCGCGGTCCGCGAGCAGCACGCCTGCGGCACTCGCGCCGAGCATGCCCACACAGCGGTCGGCCAGCAGGCGCAGGAAATCGATCAGGTCGAAGTCGGCGACCAGGTTGTCCGCCAGCTCGACGAAGGTCTTGGCCAGGAGTCGCTGATTCATCGTGCACACCCTCCGTCGAGACTGATCCCGGCCCGGATGAAGGGACGGGAAGTGCAACTCACGTGTTTGTCCGGTTCCTTCGCTCGGCTTCTTGGTTCGGTTTCGCGGCCCGGCAAAGCTGTCAGGCTTCATCGTCCGTCCGATCCGTGTCCGCGCCCGGGGGGAACGTGAGCCGGTGGGCGACCACGTCTGTGGCCACCGTGGCAAGGCGGCGTCCTCTGGCGTAGGCGTAGGCGCGCAGGCGGACGAAGGCTTCTTCGGCACCGACTCCGAGCTGGGCCGTGAGCATGCCCGTGGCCTGGTCGATCTCCGTCCGGTACGCGCCCAGGTCCTCGTATCGTCCGTCCGCCGGCCATCCGCCGGCCAGGTCCTCCTCGCCGTCGATCCGGGAGTCGAGCAGGACCAGAGCCGCCGTGTCGGCGAAAGCCAACGCGTCGGCCAGCTCCTCCGCGTTCAACCTGCCCGAAACTTGGGAGTACAGGTCCAGAACTCCGGGGCTGATCGCACCCATTTGCAGAGGGAAGGCGTAGACGGCGCGTGCCCCGGCTTCCAGGGCCGCGTCGGCGAACACGGCCCAGCGGTCCTGCACTTCGGCGGCGAGCAGATCGGGCGTCAGTACGGCCGAACCCTGTGTGAAGGCATCCACGCAAGGCCCCTCGCCCAAGGTGAGCTGGAGCTCCTCCAGCTGCTCGCTGACATCGTCGGTGCTGCACAACGGATGGCTTGCCGCGGATCTGGACATCGCGGAAAGTCCGGCCCCGCCGACCGGCAGTGCGGCCACCGCCGCGGTGCACACGTCCACCACGCCGACCCGGGCACCCCGCCGGGCCGCCTGCTCGGCGACCAGTACCTGGATCCGGTCCAACCGGTCGTCGGACCTCACCCGGGCCGCCGTATCCGGGCTTCGTGCGCAAGACCCTCCAGCCTTGCCGTGGTCCGTTCCCCGAGGGGGAGCACCAGCGCACGGAACGTGGTGGGGCTCGTCGGCCTCCGAACCTCTCCGATGTCCAGCCATCCCGAGGAGTGGAGCGAGTCGAGAGTCGGGCGGTCGGCCTGATCCACCAAGGTGGCGCCGAGGGTTGCCTGGTGGTCGGTCAGCAGCTTCTCCTGCAGTCGGTGGGCCAGTTTCTGGTCCTGTGGGTGCGGGCGGACCAGGGTGTCGCTGATCGCGAAGACACTGCTGGACTTGGTGATCCGCTCAACGGTGCGTGGCAGCACACCGTCGAAACCGAGCCACCAGCGGCCGTCGCTGAGTACGGGGAATCCGAAGGCGCACCCCGTCAGACTGTCCGTCTCCGCGATCACCATGGCGAATCCCGGGCGGCGGATGTGGCCCGTCAGATGATTCAGGAAGTCCTGGCGGCTGGGACGGCGGTAGGCCTTTGCGGATCCCGTTGCGCAGGAGTCCTCGTACAGATTCCCCAGATCCTCGCGGATGTCCTCCACGAGCCATCGGTTCACCCGGCGCAACCGCACCGCGGCCGCTCCCGGATCCGCTCTGAGGTCCGCTCCGGAGTTCACGCCGGGCTTCTCGTTTCCACAGGGCTGCCGTGACCGTCTCTGATGGGGCCGAGCCATCACACCGCACCGCCCGACAGGACAGGTACAGGAGGAACAGGCGGCACGGACCGATGTGGCGGGACGGGAGCGGTAGTGACCAGGGCGTACCCAGGAGGTGGCGACAGCTGCCCGAACGGGACGCCCAGGAGCAGGAATTCGCAGCCGGCGATGTCGAGCATGAGGACCAGTGTCCGCGGCGGATGGTGCAGTCGCAGCGTCCCCCCGGCCGCGGTGATGCGCTGTGAGGCGTGGAGGAAGGCGTTGAGGCCGCTGCAGTCGCAGAAGGTGACGAGGGTGAGGTCGACGTCGATGGTGCGGATGCCGTCGCGCAGACACCGTTCCAGTGATGCGCGTACCAGGGGCACCGTGTCCAGGTCGATCTCACCGGCCGGCGTGATCAGTGCCCGTTTCCTTCGGTCGTGACGGTAGACGGTGAGCGGTGAAAGGGGCATGACGCCTCGGTTCGGAAGACCGTCCGGCAGGGGAGTCGGTGGTGCCGGGATGCCGGCACCGTCGGCCCACTCCCGGCAGTGGAGTACATTCGGCGGAGGTCGGGCAACAACCGACTGGCCGGCCTGCGCGGCAGGACTGCGGACCCACCCGGTTCCCTCCAGGGATGCGCCGGGCGACGGGCGAAGGGCCCGCTCCCCGTGGCGATCCGTGCTCGGCAACGACATGCCGCCGGGGTCTGGGACGTCTGTGGAGCAGCGTAGCCCTCGCGCGGTGCGACGGACGGTCCGAGTGGCCCAATCCCAGCATGTGGACGGTATTGAGGTGTGGTGGCGTGCGCATGTCCTGTGCACCGCACGGTGTTTGGGAGTTCAACCTCGCAGAGATCCGATCCCGGTGAGCACCGCACCGTGCGTGCACATGCCGCGGTCGCCTTCGTACGATCCGGACACGCGAGCGGGCGTGCGGGATCGACCACCGCCAGGTTCTGTCATGCGGCGATGACGACATGGCAGGCGCCGAGGAGGGCCCCGGCCGTGGGCCGCCCGCCGCTGGGGGGCGACCATGACGTCACGGTCGCCGTGGAGGACGGGGTCGGTGTCGTGACATCTCGGAGTTCCGCGGTCCGGTCGCCGGACTTCCGGAAGGTGTCGGTCTGTCGCGCCGTGTCCTGCCGGGGCGATGGCCTTGTCCTCGGCACGGGCGATCATGCCGCCCATGGACATGGCGACCAGTTGCGCGCTCGCCACACCGAGGTGGTCGAGCAGGCCGGTGGTGTCCTGGGCCAGGTCGCCGCGATCCTCGTGGACCGACCGGCGTCACGGTTGTCGAAGCGGATGACGGAGAAGCCCCGGCCGACGCAGCCGTCGATCGTCGCCGTGCGTCCGGTGGCACAGGGTGATGTCGCGTCCTACGGGAGCTGAGCGGTCGTCGCTCATGCAGACGTCTCGGCCTTCGCTTGGCGTGCGGCGGAGGCGAAGCGCAGGTTGTCGTCCTCGACGGGGCCGCCGCGCAGGAGTTTGACGTCGGAGTGGTAGTTCATCGACATGAGCCAGGGAAAGGAGAGTCCTTGACGCGGCATCACGTGGAGGGACCGCTTGACGTATCCGGCGCCGAAGTCGAGCAGCGGACGGGTCGGCATGGCCGGGTCGGGGAGCTCGGGGCAGCAGATGTCCGTGCCGGTGGCGTCCATGTGTCCGAGCAGCCGGGTGAAGTGCTCGCACAGCAGGCCCACCTTGAGCGTCCACGAGGAGTTGGTGTAGCCGATCGCGAAGGCGAAGTTCGGTACGCCGCTCAGCATCATGCCCTTGAAGGCCACCTTGTCGGCGAAGTCGACGGGTTCACCGTCCACGGAGAGCGCCATCCCGCCGAACAACTGCACGTTCAACCCGGTGGCGGTGACGATGATGTCGGCGTCGAGCTCACGACCGGACTCGAGCCGGATGCCGGTCTCGGTGAACGTCGCGATCCGGTCGGTGACGACCGAGGCCGTTCCCTTCTTGAGCACCTTGAACAGGTCCGCGTCGGGGACCGTGCACAGCCGCTGGTCCCAGGGGTCGTAGGGCGGGTTGAAGTGCTCGTCCACGGGATAACCGGCCGGCAGTTGCCTGATGTTCACGGCGCGGATGAGACGTCGCACGACCCGCGGGTGACGTCGCGAGGTCCGCCAGACGAGGCGCTGCACGGCGATGTTCTTGCGCCGGGTGAGCCGGTAGGCGAGGCCGGCCGGCAACACCTTGCGCAGCGTGTTCGCGATCACGTCCTTCGACGCGACCGGAAGGATATAGGTGGGCGAACGCTGGAGCATGGTGACGTGGCCGGCCGTGTCTGCCAGCGCCGGAATCAGCGTGACGGCCGTCGCACCGCTGCCGATCACCACGATCTTCTTGCCCGCGCAGTCCAGGTCCTCCGGCCAGTGCTGCGGGTGCACGATCTGTCCGGCGAACCGCTCCCGGCCCTCGAACCGGGGGGTGAACCCTTCGTCGTAGCGGTAGTAACCACCGGCGCAGAACAGCCAGTTCGCGGTCATCGACACCGTCTCGCCGGTGTCGGCGCGCTCGACCTCCACCGTCCAGCGGGCCTCGGCGGTGGACCAGGCCGCGCCGCGCACCCTGTGGTGGTAGCGGATGTGCGCTTCGATGCCGCTCTCCCCCGCGGTCTCCCGCAGGTAGTCGAGGATCAGATCGGCGGTGGCGATCGACTTGTCGTTGCGCCACGGCTTGAAGGCGTAGCCGAAGGTGTGCAGGTCGGAGTCCGACCGGACGCCCGGATAGCGGAACAGCGCCCATGTGCCGCCGGAGACACCGCGGGCCTCCAGGACCGCGTAGCTGCTGCCGGGCCGCTCGGTCTGCAGGTAGTGGGCAGCGCCGATGCCGGAGATGCCGGCGCCGATGATCAGCACGTCGATGTGCTCGCTCTGACGGGTCATGTGCGGGGACTCCGTTGATGAGGCGTTCGCTGGGTGGTGCCTCGATGATGACCTCACATACCAGCCAGTACGGTGTGGCAGTTCGCACCTTCATCGGATAAGACCAGTGCATTTTGCACCACTGCGGCTAGCGTGCGGACATGACCTGGCAGCACCCATCCGAACGGACATGCGATCCGCTTCGGCAGGGTGCGGAGATCGCACTCAACAGTCTGCAGGAGTGGCTCGACGACATCGACGAGGCGACCTTGGCGGCGGTGACCAGGCGAGCCATCGCGCAAGACCCCGCCCTGCGCGCCGCCACACGGCGGATCAACCGCGCCCACCTGGCGTTCTGGGCGTCGGAGACCGCGCGCGACCCCGGTGCGCCCGTACCCGCGTACGTCGGCCCGGACAGTCTCAGCCACGCCCGCGACCTGGTGCGCCGCGGGCTCGACGAATCGGCCCTCGACTCCTACCGCGTCGGACAGAACGCGGCCTGGCGGCGCTGGATGCAGACCGCCTTCACCCTGACCTCCGACCCCGGCGAACTGCGCGAGCTGCTCGATGTGTCGGCGCGCTCCGTCTCGGGATTCCTCGACGCCACGATCGTCGACATCGCCGCACGCATGGCCGCCGAACGCGAAGAGCTGAGGGCCGCGGCAAGTACACCGGGGACGACGCGCCCTGCCGGGGGAAGTACGTCTCCGGCGACACCGACGACGTACAGCGGAAGATCGACACGGCGGGTGAGCGGCTGTCCGAAGCGATGGCCGAGGTGAAGCGCCGTGCCCCGAAGGCCCGCGTGTACGTCGTGGGATACCCGGCGATCCTGCCGGCGGGTGGCTCCGGCTGCGCCGCCGACCTGACCCTCGCACCCGGTGACGCGACCTACCTCCACGACAAGGAACAGCAGCTCAACGCCGAGCTGCGCAAGCGAGCGCAGGAAGCCGGGGCCGGATACGTCGACACGTACAAGCCCTCCGTCGGCCGTGACGCCTGCTCGGGCAGGGACACCCGCTGGATCGAGCCGCTGCTGCCCAGCCTTCCCGCCGCCCCGATGCATCCCGACGAGCGCGGCGCACGCGGCATCGCCGACGCGGTGCTGCACACGGTCGGCACTCCGCGGTGAGCGCCTCCGACGCGTCCGGCCGGTCGCGGTACGGGCCGAGGCGGCCAAAGAGAGCCGGCGGTCGGGCCCGGTGAGGATGCGGGCGTCGGGGGACCATGCCACCGGTGGACGGTCCAGGAGGTCCTCGCCGCGCGCCTCGAACTCACGGCCTGGCCGTCGGCCGGCGGCCGACGCTGGTCCTGGCGCGAAGAACAGACGCTGGTCCTGGCACGGAGAACAGACGCTGGTCCTGGCGCGAAGAACAGAGGAGCACCAGCTTCCCGAGGTCGGCCGCGGGACCAACTCGGTTGAGCACAGGCACAGTTCAGCATGCCGGTCCGGAGCGGGCATCGGCACCCCGAGGAGGAGACATGCGCTCATGAGCGTGTGCGGGCACGGCCGTCGTACTTTGGCCGGTCGCGGCCGGGAGACCGAGCACCATGGTGAGACCGCCGCCGGGGGTGTCCTCGGCGGCGAGGGTGCCGCCCATCGCCTCGGCGAAACCGCGGGCGACCGCGAGGCCGAGGCCGACGCCCGCGCCGCGGGGAGCGTCACCGTAGCGCTGGAAAGGTTCGAAGATGCGGTCCTTGGCCTCGTCGGGGACACCGGGACCACGGTCCACCACCCGTACCTCCACCCGGTCGGCCATGGCGCTCGCCGCGACCAGGACCGGTGCGCCCGCCGGGCTGTACTTCACCGCGTTCTCCACGAGGTTGGCGACCGAGCGTTCCAGCAGACCGGGGTCGACGACGACCATCGGCAGCGTCTCGGGGATGTCCAGCTCCACGATGGCCTCCGGTATGCCGCCCAGCGCCATCGGCACCACCTCGTCCAGGTCGATCTCCCGCACGATCGGGGTGACGGTCCCGGTCTGCAGGCGCGACATGTCCAGCAGGTTGCCCACGAGGTGGTCCAGGCGGTCGGCACCCTCCTCTATGCCCTCCAGCAGCTCGGCCCGGTCCTCCTCCGACCACGCCACGTCGTCCGACCGCAGCGAGGAGACCGCGGCCTTGATCCCGGCCAGCGGGGTACGCAGGTCGTGGCTGACGGCGGCGAGCAGCGCGGTGCGGATGCGGTTGCCCTCGGCCAGCGCACTGGACTGGTCGGCCTGGGACTGCAGCCGCTGCCGGTCCAGGACCACCGCGGCCTGGGCGGCGAAGGCGGCCAGCACCCGGCGGTCCTCCGCCGGCAGGACCCGTCCGGACAGCGCGAGCGCCATCCGGTCCCCCACCGGCATGTCCACGTCCGCGTCCTCCGGCCGCTCCAACGTTCTCCCCGTGCCCACCCGGCCCGCGCAGGTCCACGGCGTCACGTCGCTCTCCCGTTCCAGGAGCGCGACCGACTCCATGCCGAAGGTCTCCCGGACCCGCTCCAGCAGGGCCTCCAGGCTGGTCTCGCCGCGCAGCACACTGCCCGCGAGGAAGGAGAGGATCTCCGACTCGGCGCGCAGCCGGGCCGCCTGGTGCGTACGCCGGGCGGCGAGGTCCACGACGGAGGCCACGGAGACGGCGACCCC
>NZ_JBEYFS010000250.1:0-16641 GCF_040634475.1 Streptomyces sp. NPDC007095 | reverse complement strand
CCTGCTTTCAGGAGCCGGTCCCGGGCGGACCACATCCCGAGTAGGACGTCGCCCAACATGAGTACATCATCAGAGGTGTCCATTGCGGAACGCTGCGCAAGGCGGCCGAGGACGCCCGCACGGCGGCCAAGGGAGCGCGGCTGGCGGCGGATGCGGCCACACAGGCGGGCAATGCGGCGACCGAGGCGGGCAACGCGGCCAAGGCCGCCGCCGATGCCGGCACGAACGCCAACGCCGCGGCCGATGCGGCCGATCAGGCCAACGACTACGCCACCCAGGCCGGTGTCCACTCCAGCGAGGCCGGCGCCGAGGCAGCCGCGGCCCGCCGCCACGCAAACGAGGCCAACCGCGCCGCGAACGCGGCCGCGGAACTGGCCGGAGAAGCGGCTAGTGCGGCGAACGACGCGCGGGACGCGGCCAACGACGCAGCCACGCATGCGGACAACGCCGCCAAGGACGCCGATGACGCGGCCGCCCATGCCGGGGAGGCGGCCACCGCGGCCAAGCAGTCGGCGGCGCACGCCAAGGCCGCCCAGGACGCGGCCGACGCCGCCACCGCGGCGGTCGCCAAGGCGCAGAAGACCCACGACATCGCCGTCAAGGTCGAAACGGAGGGGCTGACCGAGCGGACCAACGCAGGTATCGCGCAGGCCAAGGACCTCAAGGCCCAGCAGGACCAGCGCGCCGCTGCGGACGCGGCAGCCGCCCAGCAGGTCAAGGATGTCGACGCCCAGGCGCAGAGCCTGGCTGCGCAGGCGACGCAGCCCGGAGCCGATCCCAAGGCCCTCGCTCCGGCCGGCCGCAAGGTCGCGCTGGCGACGATGCAGACCGCAGGGCCGTGGAGCAGAGGCGCCGCCGAGGTTGCCCTGACGGGCACCGACCAGGACGTGGTCGACTACCTCACCACCCGCCGCACGCAGGCCGCCCACCAGGACGACCGCTACCGTGTGCAGACCCTCGCACAGGAAAGCTCCCTGGCCTCGGTGCGCGCCGCCGCCGAGGAAGCGCTCAAGGGCAGTGACGATCAGGTCTCGGCGTTCCTCGCCACCGGGCAGTACCAGGCCGGGGCGCAGGACTTCCGGGTGAACATCGCCCAGATCATCAACGCCGGCGGACCGGTGGTGCAGCAGACCGGCCGGACCGCGCTGGACTCCAACGACCCACAGAAATTCCGGGAGTTCCTCACCACGGGTCAGTACCAGGCGCGCACCCAGGACGAACGTGTCCGTGCCGCCCAGCTGATCGACAGCGGCGGCCCACAGGTCAAATCGGCCGCCCGGATCGCGTTGGAGGGCCCCGATGATCTGCTGGACCAGTTCATTCAGGTCGGTCAGTACAAGGCCCAGCGCCAGGACTTCCTCGGCGCCACCCACACCGCGCAGATCGCCCAGCTGATCGCGGACGCCGCCGGTATCGCGGCCACCGCCCAGCAGAACGCTGCCGACGCCCACAAGGCCGCCGCCACCGCCGCCAAGGCCGCACAGCAGGCCGCCGACTGGGCGAAAAAGGCCGACGCATCCGGCAAGCAGGCCAAGGGCTACGCCGACCAAGCGGCCAAGTCGGCCAAGGACGCTCAGGCCTCCGCCGACCAGGCAGCCGCCTCCGCCCACACCGCCGCCAAGGCCGCCGCCTCCGCCGACCAGTCCGCGAACGACGCGGCCGTCTCCGCCGTCGACGCCGCCGGCTCCACCCAGTGGGCCCAGGCATCCGCCAGCGCCGCCTACACCGCCGGCGACCAGGCCCGCGCCTCCGCCACCGCGGCCGGCAAGGACTACAAGGCCGCCGACCAGGCCTTCAAAGATGCCTTCCAGGCGGCCGTGGAGAAGAAGGAAGCCGAACGCAAAGCCGCCGAGAACGACACCGGAAGCCAGGCCGAAGCCCGCTACCGCTGCGGCGTCCTCGGCTGCGACGCCGTCGAACACCCGGCGCACTGGTGCCAGCACAACGAGACCCTGTGCACGATCCTCTCCCAGGGCCCCGCCGTCGAAGCCGCAGCCAAGCAGCTGTGGAACGTGGAGAAGGACCTCCTCGGCCTCGGGCAACTCGACGCGTGCAGGGGCGGCAACGTCATCGCCTGCACCGAACTCGGCGAAGACGTCGTTCTCCAGTCAAAGTTCAAGTACCTCGAACGAGGGATGGAAGCGCTCGAGGACCTGCGCTACCAGCGGTACTTCCACCCGAACTGCACGCAGTGCTTCCCGGCCGGCACTAAAGTCCTCATGGCCAAGGCCGGCACCAAGAACATCGAGACCATCCACCCCGGCGACACCGTCCTGGCCACCGACCCGCTCACCGGGCACACCGCAGCACGCAAGGTCAGCCGCCTCATCATCACCGACGGCGACAAGCACTTCGACGAACTCACCATCGCAACCCCGGACGGGCCCCGGAACCTCACCGCCACCTACGAGCACCCCTTCTGGAGCCCCTCAGCACACCGATGGGTGAAAGCCCGCGACCTCACACCCGGCGCCACCCTCCTCAGCACCAACGGCGCCACCATCGGCGTCCAGACCAACCGAGCCTTCGACCAGCACACCCGCACTTACAACCTCACTGTCGACGACGTCCACACGTACTATGTGGTTGCTGGCGAAACGCCGGTGCTGGTGCACAACGCAAGTCCGTGTGCGATCAAGGATATCTGGCATCCGGGCAGTTTCGAAACTCCTGAAGCAAGCTTCGAATGGCACTATGCCCAAAGGCATGGAGCCCGGGCGGGCGTAACGCGCGAACAATATTTGCAGGATGCCAAAGGCTGGGCCGAGCGCCTGGCGCAGCCGGGCGGAAAGGTTGGCCTGAATGCGAAGAGATTGCCGATTGGCGATAACGGCGAGTTCGGCGTGAAATACGTCGATCCCCAGACCGGCATGGGCGGGATCCTGGGACCGGACGGAAGGGTCGTATCCTTCTGGTATTCAGCTGAAGACGACGGATAGGAAGGCGATACGGATGACGTTGACTTTCATGGATTCCTACACCCTGTGGTGCCGCCTGCCGTTTCCGTCGGGCGGCTCGACCGAGGGCTTGAAAATGACGTACGCCGATCTGGCGGAAGCCGACGAATACGTCACGACGGTCATCAGGTTCGTGGAACGCGGCATCTTCAAACCGGCGCCGGTCGACCTCCTCGCGATGCTCGAAGAGTTGATGCAGCGAATCAATCGGCTCGGTGACACGGCATCCGGTGAAGACCAGGCCGTCGTCCGCTCGCAACACGCATACGCGGCGCTGCTCGACCTCGTCTATCGGCAGTTCCTTGAGGTGGGACGTCCGCATGAATAGCAGAATCACCTTCCTCGGCACCGGCTGGCTCGGGGCGGAGTAAAGGGGTCGGGCTGAGCTTTAGAGGGCCCGCCGGGATTGCTTCCCGGCGGGCCTGCGCGATCTTGGTGGCTAATTCCAACTGTCATGCAGACAAGCCGAGTTGGCGGGCGATGAGGTGACTGGCGGAGTCGGTCGTGGGTTTGTCCGTGCGCCAGGGGTGGCAGCGCGACGAGGAGCTAGTGGATCATGAGCGCTGGTGATCACTCGTGGGTCTTCTCGGATCGGAGCGTGTCGTGTCGGTGCAGCCCCCTCCGAGGTCACCGGAGCGCGTCTCGGCGACGACCGCCGCACGCTGCTTCTCGACGCGCCGGTGCCCAGTGGCGCTCACGCGTGCGTGCGCAAGCTCAAGGCGGTGCTCACCGACCCGATGGCGGATCTCGTGCGGGTGCAGATCACCTTCACCTCGCCGTTCGGGGACAGGGCTTCCGGGTGCACCAAGGAGAGCACGGCCACGGCGAAGGTCAGGCTGCCCATGCCGTTGGGCGACCGGGACGTGATCGTCGACAACTACACGCGCTTCACTGCCGATGGTGCCAAGCCGCCCGGGCTGCGGTTGTGCGGGAAGCTGGGCTGCACACCGCCGGCCACCGGCTGCACCGCCGCCTCCTACGACCAGGCGTTGATGGCGGTCGACGCGCCCGAACACACGTACCGGGACTCGGAGAAGTGCGACGGGAAGTGGCTGGTGCTGGACTTCTCCTGGCGCACGGGACCGGCCTGCGGCGACTCGACGGACCCCGCCTGCTCGTCCCGGCTGGGCGACCGCTGGTTCTTCCGGGCGAGGAACACGGGCTGGGCGCCGGTCGTCCGGACCTCGGCCGGAGGCTGCCGGGACGTGCAGCGCGCGGAGCCCGCCTTCCCGGCCTCGCTGTGCGCGTTGCTGGCTCCGCTGTCCCCCTCGCTGCACCCGAGTTTTCCTCCGCCGTCCGCCTCCCCGACCGCCGGTGTGCGTTCCACTGCGACGACCACCCCGTGACGACCATGTGTGAGGGGGCACTCCAGGCTCTGCGCCCTCTTCCGGCCGTCTCATGGGGCGTCGCTGCCCCGCCTCACTCCACTGTGTGGGCGGTGGTACAGGCTGCCCAGCATGTGGAGCAGCGTGCCGCGGCGATCATCAGCTTGACGAGAGTCCCAGCGGCACCGCCCACAACCAACCTCCTCGAAGCCCCCCCCAACACCCGCCACCACCAGCATGGATGAGGTTTCCGGCAAGGACACCGTGCAGGCGAAGCCTCTGACGTGATTAGCGGACACGGCCGGAGCGTGGGGATCAGGGCCCCGACCTGGACGGATGAACTATCGGCACCCGCAAGGTCGCGGTGCCAGCGCGGGATAGTGTCCGGGCGGACCAGGAGCTGGAGGCCGCGCATTTTCTCGAGTTGCAGGTGGTGGAGCAGACCTGCGAGCAGGAACCGGTCGTCGTGGGTGAACGCGTACTTGGCTGCCTGGCGTTGCAGGACAGAGAGTTGGTGTCGCAGCACCAGGATCTCGATCGCCTTCTCGCGCTCACTCATCGGCGGCAGGTGTATCAAGGAGACCGTGTTCGTGACGGCGAAGTAGACCAAGCGCAGTAGCACGGCTGATCATCATGCCAAGGCGGCGTCTGCCCCGCTGGCAGCCGGCTGGATTCGGTTCATCGCTGATCAGTGGCCTGACCAGGACGGATGATTATTCGGCACTCGCAGAGTTGGTCTTGTCCGGCAGGTGCCAGGAGTCTGCGGACTTCTGCCGCGGTGAGGGCTGTGAGGCGGGCCGTGTCGTTTCTTCGGCCTTTCCTTCGACCGCCGCGGCGGCGAGCCGCTGATGCGGGAGGGGGCGGGTTCGGGTGTCAGCACGAGACGCCGTGCCCGAACCCCCGGGGACGAGTGGGGCCGGAGGGTGGTTACGGCACGCGGGGTGCTGCCGGTGCCCTCACTCTCCTAAGGAGAAAATCGGCGCCCGATCGTGCCACCGCAGCTTTCAGAGGGCGGTATGTGGCGTGATGTCGCATCTGTCGTCGCTGGAACGTGTGGCATCGCGGCATCTCCGCTGCTCGGGAGGCTCGGGAGCGCTGGAGTGTCACCCGTGAGCGACCGCCAGTCCTACAAGAGCGACTTCTCCGACGAGCGCTGGGCCCTGATCGAGCCCGTGGTGGCCTCGTGGGAGGCCCGGCACCCCTCAGTCAGCGGTCACCAGGGCAACTACGACATGCGGGAGATCGTCAACGCCCTGCTCTACCAGTCCCGGACCGGTTGCCAGTGGGACTACCTCCCTCACGACCTGCCGCCCGCCGGCGCGGTGAAGTACTACTTCTACAAATGGCTCTACCTTCTTCTCCGGGTCGGTCCTCCCGTTCGTAGGGTGGGGACACCCAGGGGAACCGGGTGTGGCTTACAAGTGGCTGCCGTCTGTGGCTCGTCGCGCTTGGCCGCCCAGTTCCCCACGACGACTCGGCCGCCGATTGGGAAGTGCGAACAAGTCGCTGCGTAGAGCAATGCCGGCGAGGTCGTCCGTGGTACGAACTGCTGACGAGCATGTTCCCGGCCCTGGACCGCGCCCTCGACCTGAACACCGCTGGTGCCTTGGTCCTGCTGAGCGGTTACCAGACCCCGGCCGCGATCCGCCGCGTGGGCAAGCGCCGCCTGACGACCTGGCTGAGCAACCGGAAGGTCTACCGGCCCGAGGCGCTGGCGGCCAAGGCGGTCGAGGCCGCCGAGCGGCAGCACACCGCCGTCACCGGTGAGAGGGCCATCGCGAAGATGGTGCATACCTTGGCGAAGGAGGTGATGGCCCTCAACGAGAAGATCACCGAGATGGACAAGCTGATCGAGGGCCGGTTTCGCGAGCACGAACTCGCCGACGTGATCACATCCATGCCGGGTATCGGGCCGATCCTGGGCGCCGAGTTCCTCGCCGCCACTGGCGGCGGGATCGATGCCTTCGCCACCGCCGACCGGCTGGCGGCGTTCGCCGGGGTGGCTCCCGCACCCCGCGACTCCGGACAGATCAGTGGCAACCTTCACCGGCCCAAGCGATATCACCGACGCCTGCAACGCGTCTTCTACCAGTCCGCCATGGTCAGCATCCGGTGCGACCCCAACTCCCGCCGCTTCTATGACAGGAAGCGCGCCGAGGGCAAACACCACGTCCAGGCCGTCCTCGCCCTCGCACGGAGGCGCGTCAACGTCCTAATTCCCGTGTAACGAGCTCACCGGCTCTTGCCGGTCGGTGAGTTGGTTCGAACGGGTTGTGACGCCTGCACTCCACCGGGCCGTCAAGGTCTCCGACGAGCACGGTTGCGCAACCCAGCTGGCGGGTGGTGGTCTCGTGAGTTCCGGTGGATACCTCTCAACGTCACGGCCAAGATGCCTTCCCACAGAGCGGTGCCATCCGGTGCTCTCCTGGCCGCCACCCACCCAGCGCTGACGCTGCTGGTGGTTGTGTGGGCTCCAGACACACGCCTTCTTTCAGCCGGCCATGACGTCTCCGCCAAGATCGGCGGCGTTCGGTGCCTTCACGGCCACCAGCGGCGTCAACACCGTTTGCTTGATCACTCGTTGGAGTTCGTGGTGCGAGCCCGTCGCACGGTGATCTCTCGCTATCCCCGAGCCGTCTGAGCTCTGGGAACAGACCGGGGCCCGTGCGGTGAGCTGGTGCCACGAACGGCTTGTGAGGTGTCGGCCCGTTCCTTGATCGAGGCCTGGAATTAGGTCGCTGCGTGGCCCCGCATGCGCTCGTGACCAGCGCAAACACCCGCACATAGGGGAGGGAAAGTTGATCTACTGCGGCATCGACTGGGCCGAGAAGACACACGACGTCGCCCTGGTCGACGACGACGGCACGCTCCTGGCCAAGCGCCACATCACAGACGACGCAGCCGGCTACAAGATCCTGCTGGACCTGCTCGCCGAGCACGGCGACACCGAGGACAACCCGATCCCGGTCGCCATCGAAACCTCCCGCGGCCTGCTCGTCGCCGTCCTGCGGACCGGGAAACGCCAGGTCTACGCCATCAACCCGATGGCCGCCGCACGCTACCGCGACCGCTACGCCGTCACACGGAAGAAGTCCGACCCCGGCGACGCCCTCGTCCTGGCGAACATCCTCCGCACCGACCGGCACGCCCACCGCCCCCTGCCCCAGGACAGCGACCTGGCCCGCGCCATCGCCGTCCTCGCCCGCGCCCAGCAGGACGCGGTCTGGAACCGGCAGCAGCTGTCCAACCAGCTCCGCTCGCTCCTGCGCGAGTACTTCCCGGCCGCCCTCGACGCCTACCTGCACTGGCAGAACGGCCTCTGCCGCCCCGAGTCCCGCATCCTGCTGGAACTCGCACCCACCCCCTCGAGAGCCGTCAGGCTGTCGCTCGCGCAACTGCGCTCGGCGCTCAAGCGTGCCGGCCGCCAACGCCGGATCGATGCCGACGCCGAACGGATCCGCGAGGTCCTGCGGGCCGACTACGCGCACCAGCCGCCGCTGGTCGAGGACGCGCTCGGCAAGCAGATGCTCGCCCTGCTGCGGCAGCTCGACGCCGCCTGCGCGGCCGCCGACCAGCTCGCCGAGGCGGTGGAAGAGGCTTTCCCTCAGCACCCGGACGCCGAGATCATCCTGAGCTTCCCCGGGCTCGGAACCCAGCTCGGCGCCCGGCTCCTGGCTGAGATCGGGGACGATCACACCCGCTTCACCACCGCCCGCGGCATGAAGGCCTACGCCGGCGCATCCCCGATCACCAGGGCCTCCGGGAAGAAGTCCAGCATCACCAGACGCTGGGTGAAGAACGACCGGCTCAACCACACCGGCTACCTCTGGGCCTTCGCAGCCCTGACCGCCTCCCCCGGGGCCAAGGCACACTACGACCGACGCCGCGAGGCCGGGGACTGGCACGCCGCCGCTCAGAGAAACCTGTTCAACAAGATGATCGGCCAGCTCTACTACTGCCTCCAAAAACACATCCTGTTCGACGAGACTCTCGCCTTCCGCATCGAACTACCCGCCGCTGCTTGACACGTTGCAACCGTGAGGTGTCTGTGGGCCTTGATCCGTGACCGACGGTGCTACACCGTCACACCCCCAGTCACTCACGCCGCTTGACATCCCTATTGGGAAGCGCGACGACGGCACCGACCAGACCATCCACGACCTGCTGCGCTGGCAGGTCCGGGAGAAGAGGGGCCAATTAGCCGACCCCAGCCTGGTGGTGCTCGACACCCAGAGCCTGCACGCCGCCGCGGGGGTCCCGGCCGGCACGACCGGACGGGACGCGAACAAGAAGGTGCCTGGTCGCAAGCGGGGCCTTGCCGTCGACGTCCTGGGCCTGGTGATCGCGGTGGTGGTGCTCGCCGCCTCCGTCCACGACAACGCCTTCGGCACCGCCCTGCTCGACAAGGTCGCAGCGAACACCGGCACCGTGACGAAGGCCCTGGTGGACCAGGGGTTCAAGAAGACCGTCGTGGACCACGGGCAGCAGGTGGGCATCGAGGTCGAAGTCGTCGCGCGGAACCCGGCCGATGTCGGGTTCGTCCCGCAGTCCAAGCGGTGGATCGTGGAGCAAACGAACGGGATCTTGATGCTGCACCGCCGGCTGGTGCGCGACTACGAGCACCGGACCGCCTCGGCCGAGTCCCGGGTGTACTGGGCGATAAGCGACCGGATGTCGAGGATGCTGACCGGCCCCTCCACCCCTGTCTGGCGTGGAGCGTGACCAATGGAGAGCTGACTTTGGGGGCGGTACTTGTTCGGCTGGAGGAGCGGGAGCGTGAGATCGCCGCGCATGCTGAGGCGGCTCGGGAGAAGATCGCGGAGCTGACAGCATTGTTGGACGGGTTCGACACAGCCGCCGAGGAGATCCGAATCACCCGCAAGACACTGCTGGAACTGCCCGATCCACCACCGTCCGTGCCGCCGGCCGCGAAACTGCCGGACCATCCGGCCTACCAGCAGATCATGGCGGTCTTCGCCGCGGCCAATGCCCCGCTGCGGGCGCGGGCGGTGTGTGAGGCGATGGACGTGGAGATCGCGCCCAGCAGCATCAACAACGTCCGCCTGAAGCTCAAGCGGCTCGCCGAGCGGGGAATCCTGGCCGAGACCGAGCAGGGGCTGTTCACCCTGCCGCGACCGTAACCTCCGTCCCGGACACCGGGCATCAGCTCGCGCGTCGCCCTGTGAGCAGGTCCTGGTACGACTTGGACTGGAGCTGCAGGGGTGGAGCCAGGTCGCCAAAGGACTTGCCGAAGGCTTGCGGCGACCGCGCCAGTTCCATCAGCACCTGGTCCGCTGTGTCGTCGCCGGCAAGGTCGGGCGCCAGGGCCGCGCAGGCCCGAACGCCTGCATGCGGGTCAGCCAGCCAGGGGCGCGTGTCACCGTTGAGGTGGCCAATGGCGATCACAATCGTCGCCAGGTCGTGCGAGGAATCGGCGGCCCTGGCCATCGACGTCAACTGTTTCAGCAGCTCCGGACGTTGCGCGGAGGCTGCGGGATGCCGCGCCAGTGACCCGACAGCTGCGGCGGCGCATGTCCTGCGCCTGGCGCGATCCGACCCGAGGTGCGGCAGTGTTCGCCGCAGGAGCGCGGGAACCAGGTCGAAGCAGGCAAGCGCCGCCTGAGCGAGGACGAGTTCACCCAGCCCCGTGCCGTCCCGCCATATCCGGGCCCTGCCATCCGCATCGGTCGACACGTACTCGGCAGTCCAGGCCCGCAGCTCCGGTGCGCGGTCTTTGACCCGAGCACGGATCTCCGCAGCCCGGTCTCCGAGGTCGGCGGCGACGCCGACCTCGTACAGATAGGCGAGCATGGCATCGGGCAACGAGGGATCATCCGGCCCCAGCAGCGGATTGTCCAGGAGCTCGGCGACAAGCAGCGCGGTGGGCGCCGTCGCAGGCCAGGCCTTGCCCTCGCGACGAAGCGTCGCCGACCACAGGTGCGAGTACCCGTCGACGAAAGCCTCCGCATCGTCGCCGAGGAGAGCAGCCAGATGCCGCGGCGTGTCGCCGGCGGGGCCCGAAGCATGGAAGAGGCCGGACCAATCCACGTCATACGTACGGTCATCCACAACGGGGATGGTGCCATAACACCTCGACGGGCTCACATTGCCCAGACTCACTCCGGATCGGCGGACACGTTCACCCAGCCCGGCCCCCGACCCCGGACACCCGACCCGCCAACCTCACTCAACCCGCAGTCACGAACCGGACATCAACTTGCGTATCGCCCTCTCAGTGGGCATTTAGAGAAGCTCTGTGCCAGTAAGTAACTTTCGTGGCCGTCGCGCTTGAGGCGTTTGCCTCATACGCACACCCTCGCGTCCATCGAGCTGCGGACTTGACCGCCCGTTTGCTCCGGTTCTCGTGCACGAAGTCCGTCTGGTTTGAAGATCAGGCAAAAACGCCCAGCAGCAGCGGAACGGCACCGTCCGCCACATCCATGATCACGCTACGGCGTGAGCCAGCGGAAGCCGTACCCCAGCGACCTGTCCGACGCCCGATGGGCCTTAATCGAGCCGACGCTGACGGCCTGGAGAAAAGCCCGGCCCGACCGCAGGCCCACCGGCCAGCCGGCCAAGGTCGACCTGCGCGACGTATTCAACGCACTCCTCTACATCAACCGCACCGGAATCCCCTGGAAATACCTCCCGCACGACTTCCCGAACCACGGCACTGTCTACGCCTACTACGCAGCCTGGCGCGACGAGGTAATCCTCGCCCAGCTCAACTACGACCTGACCGGCCTGGCCCGCGTGAAAGAGGGTCGCAAGCCCGAGCCGACCGCTTCCGTGATCGACACCCAGAGCGTGAAGACCTCCACCAACGTGCCCCTGACCAGCCAGGGAACCGACGCCGCCAAGAAGATCGTCGGCAGGAAACGGGGCATCCTCACCGACACAATCGGACTGATCCTCGCCGTGACCGTCACCGCCGCGAGCCTGTCCGAGAACGCCGTCGGAATCCAGCTCCTCGACCAGGCCAAGAAGACCTACCCGACCATCTCCAAGAGCTGGGTCGACACCGGCTTCAAGAACGCCGTCATCGAGCACGGCGCCAGCCTCGGAATCGACGTCGAAGTCGTCAACAGAAACCCAGGAGTTCGCGGCTTCCACGTTGTCAAAAGGCGCTGGGTTGTCGAACGAAGTATTGGCTGGATCATGCTGCACCGGCGCCTCGCCCGAGACTACGAGACCCTGCCCGCCAGCTCCGAGGCCATGATCCACGTCGCCTCAATCGACAACCTCACCAAGCGCATAACGGACGAGACGACACACACCTGGCGAGGAACTTACTAGCAGATAAAGGGCAATCCACCTAGATCAAACGCCCTCTCAGAACTGCTCCTTGGCCAGCGCGGCGGCCAGCCGCTGCTCGGCCGCCGCCCGGCGGCGGAAGGCGGCACGCACGCTCATCCCGACCGCGCCCGCGGCTTTGGCCATGACCTGGCGCTCCAGCCGCGTCTGCGCGATGAGTTCTGCCTCTTCCTTGGTGATGATCCCGGCGTTCGCGGCGCGCTCCAGTACCGCGAACACCTCGGCGCTGCCCGGCGAGGCCAGGTGCAGCGGGATCACGTTCTCGTCCAGCGGCACCGTCGCCGTACGCCGCGCCCGCTGCGTGGCGTAGATGAGGCGGTGCGCCGCCCGGTCCCCGGCCCGCACCAGCCGCAGCCCGGCCTCCTCCGCCCCCACCGGCAGGGCCGCGAGCTCGACGGTCACCGCCGCCAGCACCTCCTGCTCCAGCTCACAGGCCTCGATCTCCGCCAGCCGGGGCAACCGGGCGAGCGCGCGCCGCAGCCCGGGCACGATGAAGCCGACGGCGACGGTGCCCCACGGCTCGCCCTGCTCCTGGCGGCGGCGCAGGACTTCACGCCACACCCCGGCACGGGCCTGAGCCGTGCAACTGGGGTGGACCAGCCGCGAACGGACCATGGTCACCGGCAGCGCTCCCGCCTCCGGGTCGGTGAGCAGCGAAGCCGGCAGAGTCAGCGGCCACGGCGCGGCGGCCAGCGTGAGGAACGCCGACTCGACCCGCAGATCTGCCGCCGACCAGCAGCTCTTCCGTGCCCGGACAGCGGAGAAATTCACCGAAGAAATTCTTGAGAACTGGCTTGCGCTGCTGCGAACCCGTCCTCTGCGCCCGATACCGACCGGAAGCCGTCGGCGTCGGCTGAACCGTATTGAGGCGTCGCCGGCAAATGCGCCCCCTCATGGCAGATCGGCCGGTGACCAGCAATTTCTCCGGCGCTCAGGGTCTCTGCCGCGCAAGACCATGGCCTTGCGGCTGGCACGATCAGCCGCCGAAATTCTCCTTAGACGGGTGTCAGCACGACCCGGCGCCCGGCCCGCCCAGCGCACCCCATCCATGACCAAGCCGTACGACGACGAACGCGTCGCCCTTGTCGACCACTATCTGGCTGTCCGGCCCGCACGACACCAAGCCCTCTCCCGTCGCCCCGTCCGTCCTGCCCGCCTGGGCCATCGACAAGATCCGCACCGAGTTCACGCACCGCCCCGGCCGCCCGCACGCCCCGCTGCTGCGCCTGACCTCGGCGACACCGAACCCGGCATGGACGCCCGCACCCCCTGCGCCGTGGTAGACGCCACCTGCGACGACACGTACACCTCGCCGCGCAGCAAGCCGGTGCTCCTCGCGGAACTCCACCCCGCCACGCTCCCCGCAACCGCCGTGCACAGCCGCTACGGCAGCGACGACCAAGGCGCCATCGACGACGCCTGGCCCGGCTTCTTCCACCGCGCCCACCGCCTCCTGCGCGGACACGGCCTGCTGCTCCTGGCCACCCGCCAGCGCCGCGACACCGGCCGGCTCACCGACCCGCTCGGCCTGCTCGTCGCCTCCGCCCGCACCGCAGGATTCCGCTACCTGCAGCACATCGTGATCGTCCACGGCCACCCGGTCGACGACCGGATCGTGCCCGGACCACCCGACGACGCTCCGCCCGGACTCACCCACGCCGACCTGCTCGTCCTGCGCGCGGAGGGCAACGGATCGTGAAGACGCATGCGCCGCTGTCGGTGTGGAACACCACCCCCACCTCCGCCCCCGCCCAGCGAGCCGACCGCTACGTGCGCGGCTCCGCCGCCCACCCCGCCAAGATGCTCCCGCAGATCGCCGCCCACACCATCACCACCTACGCCCGCCCCGGCGACCTGGTCCTCGACCCGATGTGCGGCAGCGGCGCCACCCTCGTCGAAGCCGTCCACCTCGGCCGCCACGCCCTGGAAACCGAGTACGAACCCCAGTGGGCCACCCTCGCCGACCAGAACCTACGCCGCGCCGACGCCCAAGGCGCGCCCGGCACCGGAGCCGTCTACCGGGGTGACGCCCGCCATCTCACCACCCTGATCCCGGGCGCCTTCCACGGCCTGGTCGACCTCGTCGTCACCCCACCCCCTACGGGGCCAGCGTCCACGGCCAGGTCGGCTCCTCCCGCGAAACCGGCGAACGCGGCGTCGTCAAAAGGGACTACCACTGCAGCCGCGACCCCGGAAACCTCGCCCACGTCGTCCTCGAAACCCTCCTGGAAGCCTTCACCGAGATCATCATCCAGTGCCGCCACATGCTCCGCCCCGGCGGCCACGCCGTGATCACCACCTGCCCCTGGCGCGACCGCGGCGAACTCGTCGACCTGCCGTCCGCCGTCCTCGCCGCGGCGGAAGCCGCCGGCCTCATCCCCGTCGAACGCTGCGTCGCCCTCCTCGCCGGCATCCGCGACGGCCGGCTCATCCCCCGCCCCTCCTTCTTCCAGATGAAGAACATTCGCGACGCCCGCCGCCAAGGGGCTTCCGGGCGCGGTCATCGCGCACGAGGACACGCTGATCCTCCGCCGCCCTCAGACGCCCGCGGGTTCACGCGAAGTCAGGAACGCGGCACCACCGCCCGGACGTCCCGCCCGTGCATGCCGCGAGCCGGGGACGCCGGCGGCCTTCCGCTCCCGCACCTGCCGAGACGGAGGCCGGCATGGCGGCAGCTGAACTGAAGATCGGCTCACTGTGCAGCGGCGTGGGCGGCCTGGACCTCGGAGTCCAGGCCGCGCTCGGGGACCGAGCCGCCCGGCACGCCGAGGCGACCCCCTGAGTCACCGCGACCGAGGGCCTCTCGGGCCGCGCAGATCTGCTCTCATCTTGCCTCTTCGGGCGCGCGGCGCCAGGACGAGCGTGAAACCTGACTATCTTGAGGCGATTTCCTGCACACAGTGAAGGTCTTCCCAACGAGTGAATAGGCGCGCAATGACTGGTCGAAGGAGAGCTCTATTGATGGTCGAATGCAGCCATTCACCTGATCCGGGACGCAAAGAGAACACCGACTCAAGGTCTGCCGGAAAAATAATCCAGGTGGCGCTCCCTGATGAAGCGCCAACAGTGAACGAAGAGGCCGCTGGAGCACTGCTGCGGTTTATCCTTCATGAATACGAGCGCATCCGAAAGGCGCGTAACGAGGGCCATTTGAAGTAATCCTCGCGATGGGAAAGCCGCAAGATTTTCAGCTCTCAGAGCAAGGGTGGCGCTCTATGAAGAGTGCGACTAAAACGTTGGATACCCCGATGTGAACGCACACCGGGCAAGATTCACGGAGCGCTACACCATGATTCGATTCGTATTCGCCGGGCGCGTTTCCCGGGAAGACCTTCAAGATCCTGAAGCCTCAAGAGCGTGGCAGCGTCATCGGTCAGAGACGCTGATCTCACCTACTGGTGGAGTAATCGTAGGCGAGTACTTCGATGTGGGGCAGACCCGCGCGTTGCCGTGGCAGAGGCGGCCGCGAGCCAATGAGTTGCTGGAAGAGTTGAAGAATCCGAATCGAGGGTTCGATGCGGTTGTGATCGGTGAACCACAACGCATGTTCTACGGCAACCAGTTCAGCCTGATCTTCCCGTTGTTTGAGCACTACCGGGTACCGCTCTGGGTGCCGGAGGTAGGAGGTCCCGTCGACCCCAGTTCGGACGCACATGACCTACTCATGTCCATCTACGGCGGCACTTCAAAGGCCGAACGCAATCGCATCAAGATCCGAGTGCGCGCAGCGATGGAGGCGCTGACGGCTGCTGAAGGCCGGTTTCTCGGAGGCCGGCCACCTTATGGGTACAAGCTGGTGGACGCCGGTCCACATCCGAACCCGGCACGGGCGTCTGACGGCAAGCGCTTGTACCGCCTGGAGCTCGACCCAGAGACGGCGCCTGTCGTCACGCGCATCTACCGGGAGTATCTGAGGGGAAGGGGCATCCACGCGATCGCGGAAGGGCTGACACGTTCCGGCGTTCCGTGCCCGTCCAGGTATGACCCGAACCGGAACCGACACCGGAACACCGCTGCCTGGTCAAAGAACACCGTGCGTGCCATCCTCCAGAATCCGCGATACACGGGCCACCAAGTATGGAACCGGCACCGTAAAGAAGAGGTGCTGATCGACGTAGATGACGTCACCCTTGGACATCGAAGCCAGCTAGTGCTCAATTCCCCTGACAAATGGATCTACTCCATGGGGCAGACGCACGACCCCATTGTGATGCCCGAAGTATTTGATGAGGTGCAACGCAGAATGGCGATTCGCCGTAACGCTGTTGTTCACGAGAGAAGTCCGCGCGCTACTGATCGCCCCTATGCGCTGAGGGGACTTCTCCGCTGCGGTCTCTGCGAACGCAAGATGCAGGGCAGTTACCATAACGGTCGGCCCTACTATCGCTGCACTTACCCGGGAGCCTACGTTAAGGAAAAAGGGCTCGACCATCCCGTGACAATCAACCTACGTGAGGATCATCTCCTGCCGTCGCTGGACGCCTGGATTGCACAAGTTTTCGATGAAGCGCGCCTCGACGAGACTCTGCGAGCGATGCTGCAAACCGGACAAACCGGACCTCGCAAGGACTCGGAAGCAGAGGCAGCCAGGCGCACGCTGGCCGCGATCGAGCGACGCCTCGCCAAATACCGTGCCGCGCTCGATGCAGGGGCGGATCCGACAGTAGTCGCCGGGTGGATTACGGAAGCGCAAAGGGAGAGGGGGCTGGCGGAGCACCGCCTGACACGGCGCTCTATGCATGCGGCACATCCGCTCACCGATGACGAGCTCCGTGATATTGTCGCCGAACTCGGGAACATGAAGGACCGGCTGCTCCACGCAGAACCCAGCCGCAAGGAAGAGCTGTACCGAGAGTTCGGTCTCTGCATGACGTACAACGTCCGAACACGTACGCTCAGCGTCGAGTCCCGACCCGAACCGATGTCCCGCGTGTGGTTAGGGGCGAATCCCCGGGGCGTAACGACCCATATCCACGCGCCCGCGTTCCGTGTCGAGTTGAAGATTCCGATTGTGGAGCGGGTTCGTGACCCGAAGGGCTTCTTTC
>NZ_JBEYFS010000249.1:0-16648 GCF_040634475.1 Streptomyces sp. NPDC007095 | reverse complement strand
ACCGCCGCCCGGCCGGAATCCAACAGCCGCGTGAGCCGGTCGAAATGCCGCTCGTTGATGATCCGGCCGAAGTCGGCCGCGGTCTGCGGGCTGGTACCGAACTGAGCTTCGACCGCCGCACGCAGGGCGGGAACCAGTGCGGCAGCGGTCGCAGGATCGGCCAGAACATAGTCGGGGGCTATGCACTGCTGCCCCGCGTTGCCGAACTTGGCGCCCACCAGCCGCCTGGCGGTCTCCTCCACATCGGCGTCGGGCGCCACGAAGACCGGCGACTTGCCTCCGAGTTCGAGCGTGACGGGGGTGAGGTTCTTGGCGGCTGCGGCCATGACGATCCGGCCGACGGTGCCGTTGCCGGTGTAGAAGATGTGGTCGAAGCGCTGTGCCAGGAGGGCCGTGGTCTCCTCGGCGCCCCCCTCGACCACGGTGAGCACGTCAGGGTCGAAGTACTCGCGCAGGAGGCGTGAAGCGACCGCCGAGGTGTGCACCGAGATCTCGCTCGGCTTGGCCGCCACGGTGTTTCCGGCGGCCAGTGCGCCGATGATGGGGTCGATGAGAAGGTGCAGCGGGAAATTCCAGGGAGCGATCACCAGGACGACCCCGAGCGGGTCGTAGGTGGTGTAGGCCGTGGTCGTGGGACCGAAGTGGGCGGGAACCTCCACCGGGCGAGGCTGAAGCCAGCTCTCCAGATTCGCCAGCGTCTCGTCGATGTCGGCGACAGTGAAGTCGATCTCCTGCGTCTTCGCCTCGGCGGGGTTCTTCCGCAGGTCCGCCCAGAGCGCTTCGATCAGTTCCTGCTCGTTTTCGACCAGCAGTGCCCGCAGCCTCTGCAGCTGGTTGACGCGCCAGTCCAGTCCGCGGGTGACGCCGGTGTTGAAGGTCGCACGAAGGCGGCCGACCGCCTCCGCGGCCGTTTCGCTCTGGTGCGTCCTCGACTCGATCCCCTGTGTTGTGGTCATGGGGTGTTGCTCCGTTCTTGATGCAGGCCGCGCCGTCAAAGGCGTTGGCGGCATGCCGTGGTACCGGTGATGGGCAACCCGGCGGATGACGGATGAAGGGGCAATCCGTGCCTTCACTGTAGCCCATGTACGCGCCGACGCGAACATGAGGCGGGGGTTATCCTTCCCTCATGGCCAGCCGCACCTCGTCACCCCTCGTCCACCCCGACACGGACGACCTCGACCTCTTCAAGATCATGAGCGCGCTGACCGACGAGACCCGGCTCACCATCGTCGTCACCCTCTCCGTCTCCCCCGGCCTGGCCTGCAGCGGCTTCACCCAGGACGTCACCGCGTCCGTACTCACCCGCCACTTCCGCGTCCTGCGCGAGGCCGGTCTCATACGGCAGCACGATGTCGGCACCCGCCGTTTCAACACCCTGCGCAAGGAAGATCTGGACCAGCGCTTCCCCGGACTGCTCGACCTCGTCCTCAAGGAGAGCGTCGGCCGCGTGGAGCCCTACGTGAACGCCGAGAGCGCCTGACCCTCCGGGGCGCCCCTCCGTGGCCGCGACGAACCCGACCCACCGCAGCCAGGTGTCCAGCTTGCGGTCGGCTTCGATCACATCGAACAACACCTCATGCGCCGAGCGGCAGTAACCGGCGCCCCAGCAAGGCGATACGCCACCGGCCCCGACATACCCGCTTGCCCGGAGGCGACGTACCACGCCGAACCCGGTCCCCCGTCGGCGGAGGCACTACGACTGCCGGCCAGCTGGGGCACCGACGCGACAAGGGCGGGAGCCGGGATGCCGCCGGCACGCACGGCTTGATGAACAGTTGATCATCGGTAGTTGGCTGCGCGCCACGCCCAGCATCCCTTCGCATGCCAGACGCCTCCGGGGCCGGTGTCGGATTCAGGACGGCGCGGGCGTGCTGCGGGTAGGCAGTGGAAGAACGGCGGCGCCGCTGCGCAGGGCGTCGTTTTCGAGGGCCGGCCGGCGGATGGCCTCCGCGTACAGGTGTTCCGGCGGGCCGACTTCTCCCCACACGCCTGCCGCGTCGACATCAGGTACCGCTCCAGGTGACGCACCCGCAGCTCCTCCACCCATCGCGGCGATTCCGTAGGCCCGTTGACCGTGGACACCTCCCGGTCCCAGCTCGTGTCCTACAGACGAGGTCCACG
This sequence comes from Streptomyces sp. NPDC007095, assembly GCF_040634475.1. Taxonomy (NCBI): domain Bacteria; kingdom Bacillati; phylum Actinomycetota; class Actinomycetes; order Kitasatosporales; family Streptomycetaceae; genus Streptomyces; species Streptomyces sp. NPDC007095. The sequence goes on along the minus strand of NZ_JBEYFS010000249.1, from coordinate 14,527 downwards.
CTCGTCGCGACGACGCCACCACCCGTACGCCGCCCGGTCATCCATGGACGCGTCGCGCCAGTCACGCCGGCCTCGCGCGAACCACAGAAAGTCGAAGTGCGTGCGCGGATCCCGGGCTGACTGGCTGACTACGGCTTTGGCCAGCTACCCAACGCGAGGTTCGCGACTTGCAGCAGTTCAGGGCGGGAACTACCACTCGCGGCCTGGACGGCGATGCCATTGGCGACTGTTCTCAGGTAGAGCGCAAGCAGATGAGGATCTGTGGAAGGCGGAAGGTCACCGGCGTCCACCGCCTGTTGAAACCGGCGCGTCAAGTGGGCTATCCCCTCCTCGCGCCATGCGATGAGTGCGTCTCGGACCGGGCGGCTCTCATCCCCGGTAGCCAACGCACCCTGCACGCCAAGACAGCCCGTGGGGAGTCCCGGCGTGGTTGCCGCCTCGACCGTCCCGTGGAGCACAGCAGTAGCCACCGCTCCACTTGTGGGCTCTGCCAGAGCTCGAGCGAAGTAGGAGGTCAAGCCCTCGGTGTACCGCTCCAGCGCCTTGTAGAAGAGGTCTTCCTTGCTGCCGAACGCCCGGTACAGGCTGGGGCGGCTGATCCCCATCGCTTCGGTGAGGTCGTCAAGGCTGGCGCCCTCGAAACCCTTTGACCAAAACACCAGGACGGCACGATCGAGCGCCTCGTCGATGTCGAACGCGCGAGGCCTGCCAGGAGGGGCCGGTGTCGTCGAGGTCATTTCTTCATCCTACTCCTTCGGTACCGATCGGTACGGATGCGCTAACGTGTTGCGTACCAATCGGTACGCAATAACGAAGGGTGACATCATGTCACAGATCGTGCTCATCACTGGCGGAACCTCAGGCATCGGCTTGAGCCTCGCCCAATCCTTCGTGGAACTCGGGGCGTCCGTCGTCGTCTGCGGGCGGTCACAGGCTGCGCTGGACCGATTCGCGCAGGCACACCCGCAGGCGCTGGCCGTGCGGGCTGATGTGACGGACGCAGCTGACCGGGCAGCGCTGTTGCAAGCAGTCGCTGATCGCTTCGGGCGTTTGGACGTGCTGGTCAACAACGCCGGTACGTTCGAGGAACGCGACTACGCCGCCGGCAAGAACCCCAATGCGACTCTCGATGCCGAGGTGGCACTGAACCTCACCGCCCCCATCCACTTGACGGGTGAAGTGCTCGAGCGATGGCCATCGCCCGACGCGATCGTATTCATCACCTCGGGGTTCGCTCTGGTCTCACCCACTCGCGCGCCTACTCACGGCGCGGTGAAGGCCGGCTTGCACGGCTTCGCGGACGGCTTGCGCCGTCAACTCGCCCCGCAGGGCACCCATGTCCTCGAGGTCCTCCCACCGTCCACGGACACGCCCATGAACGCCGAAGCCACGGGAAAGAAACTGACTCCCGCACAAGTGGCGGCGGTCACGATGAAAGCTCTTCAGCGGCGGCGGAACATGGCATTCCCCGGCCAGACGAAAGTCATGCCCGCCATGCTGCGCATCGCGCCGGGCACACTACGACGCGTCGTCGCCGCGCTCTGAACCCCCACAGAAATCCTTCCCCCGGCAACACCTCACCGAGTGGGCCGAATGGACTCCCGTCTCCCGCGAAGCCGAAGGCAAGCAGCCGTTTCAGCCTAGGGCCAATGCCGCGACTCTGTTGGTGATCTTGCCGGGGTCAGCTGGGGGCGGTGCAGAGGGCGCGGAAGTGGCTTGGTGCCCGCCGGGGACGGGTCGGTTCGGCGATCCAGTCGGCGATGCGGGTGACGCTGCAGGCCAGTGCGGTCAGGACGTGCCCGATGTGCGTTTTCGGCAGACCCCGGTAGCGGGTTCGGCGCAGGCCGCAGGCGCGGACCCGTAATCTGAGCCCGCGCGGAGTGGCGGCCATGGTCGTCGAATACCCCGTGGCGCCAACCGGCTCCGCCAGACTGCGCCTACAGGTCATGCCGTCCCACACACCCGAACAAGCCGGGCAGGCCGCCGCCGCGATCGCCGCCGCGGTGTCCGAGGCCCGAACCGCCATCGACAGCCTCGACGCCGCTTCGGGCCTCGCCCGCCCCGACTCACGCTGAAGCGTCCCAGGATGAGCGGCCTGCCGGCGTTCGACGCCGTCGTTGCGGACCAGGTCGAATTCCTGACCCGCCACCTCCTGAACAACTGACCGGCCCGTACCGGATTGAAAGGATTCTCCATGTCCAAATTCCCCCTCCACCTGGTTCCTTCCCGCAGAGCGCTGACGACCGGGCGCTTCATCGTCGCGGCCACCCACTTGTTCACCCCGCGGCTGGCCGCGCGGGTTTTCCAGCTCACGGCCAGCGGTACCCCCGCGATCCCTTATTCGCGGATGTTCGCGATCCGCAACGCTGCTCTCGGGCTTGGACTGCAACGGATGGACAGTTTCACCCGGCCCCAGCAGCAGCAGTTTCTTGCGGTGAACATCGTCATGGACTCGGTCGATGCCGCCGCTTTCCTGGCTGCGGGCCTGCGGCGCGACGTCAGCCGTACCTCGGCCATGCTGTCCGCCGCCGTGGCTCTTTCTGCGGTGGTAGCCGGTACCACGGCCCTCATCGAGCACAAGCAAGCGGCCGCCCAAGAAACGGAGCCAACAGCGACGGCGCCATCGAACAGCGACTGGAAGTGACCGCACCGGCGTGGCACCGCAGCTGATCCACCGCACCGCCTCCATTGGCTGGAGGCCGCCGAGGACGGGTTGGCGGTCTCTGTCGAGTTCAGCATCGGGCGGATGAGGTTCTGGCGAAGACGTGGACGACGGTGCCCGGTGCCGTCGACGGTGAGAGCGGCCGGCTTCCCCCGACGGGGCAGGCCGGGGCACCGGCTGCTCGCACTGGTGGCGATCGCGGGGAGGACGGCGAGAGCGAGGATGCCGCCGGTGAGGGCGAGGACGGGGCAGCCGGAGGCGGAGACGACGAGGCCGGAGCTGAAGCCTCCGGTGGCGCCGGCGATGGCGATGGAGACGTCGGCCATGCCCTGGTTCTTGGCGCGGGTGGCCAGCGGCACGGCATCGGTGATCATCGCGGTGCCGGAGACGAGGCCCAGGTTCCAGCCCAGCCGCGGCAGGCGCCGCGGCGGCGGTGATTTGATTCCGGTGGCGAGGAGGGTGAGGCCGGAGGCTGCGGCTATCGGTGTACGGCCGTACCGGTCGACGAGCCAGCCGGTCAGCGGGGAGGGCAATACAGACATCAAGTCATGTACCGCCCCCTGATGGCAACTGAGTGATCCGACGCTCTGCCGCAGATGGCGTCAGCGGGGCTGGTTCAGTGCCCGGGTCAGTTCCCGGTTAGCCGCCCGCGCCGCATCGAGTTCCTCGGTCCGCTCCTCGAGTTGGCCCCCTATGTCGGCCAGGTCTTGTTCGAGCAACGTGATGCGACGCTGCAGATGGTCGATGTCGGCGGACGCACCAAGGCCGGATTCCTGCCATGCGGTTGCACCGAGGCTCTCGGACAGACGCTTCTCCAACTGCCGGACCCGGACTGTCAGCCGCCTGTTCCGCTCCAGCGCGTTGGTCAGGTCGGCCCGCAGCGAGGCCCGGCTGACGGCCGCGATCCGGCCTTCTTCTGGTGGGGCTGCTGCGGCGGCGTGGACGCGTTCGAGGAGGTCGCGGTGCCGGTAGAGGTAGGTGCGGTCCACTCGTGCCGCGCGGGCCAGTCCGGAGACCGTGATGTCCTGGTCGCCTCGCAGCAGGACGTCGAGGGCCTTGAGAACGCGTTCGCGGCGGCGGGCCGAGTCGGCCCGCCGCCCGTCGGTCATGCTGGTCATCCGGTTCTCTCCGGGCGAAGGTCGGGTAGGGGCTGGCGGACGCGCGGCATGCCCAGGGAGACGCCGCGGCTGCGGCGGACCAGCGCGACTGCCTCGCGAATCTGGGCCCGGTCCTCATCGGTGAGGTCGTCGAGGTCCTGGCGCACCCGCTGAACCAGACGGCGGACACGGGCAAACTCGTCGTCGGATGGTGTGGCCTCGGCCTTGGCCCAGGGGTCGGCGTCGGCGAAGGCGGCCAGACGTTCACGGTTGCGCAGCAGGTCGGCCAGGTATGCCTCAAGGTCGGGGAGGTAGGAGACGTCGGTGCGGAAGTGTCCGCAGCCCACGCAGCGGAAGCGTACGGGACAGTCGTGGCCGCCGGCCGCCACGTTGGAAGGTTCAGTGCAGGTGCCGTAGGGGACTTGGACGGAACCGATGGCGCGGCGGGCGTGTTCGGAGTCGAGCAGGGTTTTGGCCTGGCGCCAGACGCGTGTGCCGTGCCGGTCGAACTGCATGGTGGTGACCCGCTCGACCGCTTCGCGTCGGCGTTTCTCGCCGACGCGGTAGTACCGCTGCGTGGTGCTGGCTTCGCGGTGATCCATCAACGACTGCAGAACGTCCTGGGGGACGCCGGCGTCGGCATGCCGCTGTGCGTAGGTGTGCCAGTAGGCGTAGGGGTAGATCTTGTTCTTGTCGAAGGGCAGCATCGTGGTGACCCGGTTGCCGTCTTCGACGATCACGGTGGGGACCAGGAAGTCGGACAGGCCCTTCACCCAGGCTCGGTGCTTTGCCGACACCCACTCGTAGGTTGTCGCCTTCGTGCCGTGGGGGTTGGCCAGGGTGGCGGGGAAGAGCTTGAGCTTGTCGGCCGGGGTGTCGGGGAAGCGGGCGCGGGCGCGCTCTTGCTGCTTGAGGATGAGCGCGGCGGTCGCACCGGGGATCGGCAGCCGGCGAGCGTGCCGAAGGTTCTTGGTGTTGTCGTAGACAAGGACGGGACTGCCGTCGCTTTCGCGGTCGAGGCACTGCCATGACAGTTTGCAGATCTCGTTGGGGCGCCTGCCGGTATCGATGATCAGCTCGATGGCCGTACGGACGTCTGTGGAGCTGACGGCCTCAAGGGCGTCGAGGTTGGCGCAGAGCTGCCGCATGACTTCCGCAGGCAGGTCACGGCCGGCTTCGGAGTCCTCGGGGTCATCGGGGACGTCCTCCTGGCGGAGGGCGAAGTCGTCCGCCAGGCCGTGCAGGGGCTGGCCGGGCTTGGTCAGGCCCAGGGTCCTGAGCCGGGTCAGCACGCGTCTGGTGTCACGGACGGTCATGTACTGCGTGCAGTCGGAGATGTCGCCGCGTTCGTTGAGGAAGCTCAGCCGGCCCAGGAAGGCAGTGATGTCGACGCGGCCGAGCACAGGCAGGTCGACGCCGTGGTCGTCCCGGCTCAGGTGCAGGCTCGTGGAGAAGCGGCTCAGGGACTTCAGGGTGCGCTGGACGGTGGTCTTGCCGCTCTTTCCGCGGCGCCGGGGGATGTCGTCGAGGGCCCAGGCCTTGGCCCCTTCCCTCAGCCAGGGCTGGGTGATCCCGGTGAAGGAGAAGGTGCCGCCGAGGCCGAAGACGCTCGCGTCCCAGACGTCCTTGTGGCGTTCGGTCTCCGGGCTCAGGCCGAAGCGGCGGATGTGCTTGAGGAAGCCCCTGACCTGGGTCCTGTCGTGGCGGGAGAGGACGTCCAGGTCGAGCTCATCAAGTGAAGTGACCTGCTGGAGACGGGCGTTGGTGGACAGATTGCGCAGCAGGTAGTCCTTGTGCAGGAGTCCCTGGGCGATCCGTTCCTGGAGGCCGAAGAGGATCTCGGCGACCACACGGTCGGGCAGCCCGCGCAGGCTGACCTTGCGGGACTCTGCGATGGCCGGGGTGGTCAGCCGCCAAAGATCCTCGTCCTCCAAGGCGCCTGCTTGGCGGAGGTCACGGCACTGGTCGGCGTGGGGCATGCAGTACCCGCCCCCGGTCTCGCCTTGCCGGTCACAGGCCGCGACCCGGCAAGGCGCCAGGGCGGGCAGCGGCTGTACTTCGGGGTGAGCGAGGAAGTCCTCCAGCGGGAGCCCGTAGACCTTGCGCCTCTGATAGTCATGCGACGAGCACAGGAGTGTCGCGCGTCTGCCCGGCCGCTCGCAGTGCGCGACCTGGCAAGGAAAGAACCCGACGATCCGTCCCGATCGCCTGATGGTGACGAACTCGTCGAAGGGCAGGTCGCCCTTCTTCCACCGCTCGGTGCAACCGGTGCACATTCCCTTCTGGTGGGCGAAGTAGGACATCTTGTCGCAGCCAGCCACCAGGCAATCCTCCCCGCTGAACTGCGGGTGCGAGCGAGGCAGCAGCAGAACCCGCACGTGAGGATCCCAGCTGAGCAGCTGCAGGAACTCCGGCTGGACGGCGCCCATGAGCCCAGCGGTGACCGTGTCTTCCCCTGCCCCGTGTCGGGGCATTGCGAGTGCCAGGGTCACCGGGCCTCCCCCTCGGTCAAGCGGGGCGAGGGCACACGCTCAACGGCCGCGCGCAGGCGTGAGCGGTCCGGATGCAGGTAGGGACGGGGCGACGCCGGGTTCTTCTGGCCCAGCAGGGCCTGAACCTCATCCAGCGTGCCGCCGGCATCCACGACGTTGCTGGCCATCGCATGCCGGCACATCCGCGGCCCAACCTGGCGGCCCAGCCCCACCCGTCCCGACAGCGACTCGCACAGCTCTCCGATCGCGCCGGTGGTCACCGGCGAACCAAAGGGCGGGCGGAAGAGGTTGACCAGCAAGAAGTCGCTTCCGCCCTCCCCGAGGAGCTCGTAACGCTCCACCGCGTACTGGTCGGCGGCCTGCACCACCAGGAAGTCCACCGGCATCACCCACGACTTCCTCGACTTCGACCAGGCGCCATTCACGTTCTGCCGCCGGATCACGTGCAGATGGGCCCCCTCGACACCGCACCCCAGCGAGCGCGAATCCATCAGCAGGTGGACATCACAGCGGTGCAGCCCCGCGACCTGTCCCGGACGCAACCCCACCCGGGACAGCAGCAGCACGATCAACCTGTCCCGGGCCGACCGACAGGCCCGCAGCATCGCCACGACTTCCTCGTCGCTGGCCCGGTCCACCTCCGTCTCCGGCTCCTGCAGCCGGTGACGGGCCCGCAGCCGATACCGCATCCCACCGCTCTCGCCCCGTGCCTCCACCGGCAGGTCACGGTCATCCCCCAGCTCGTAGAGCTGCTCAAGAACCCAGGCCGGCGCGACCTTGTTGACCACCGCGTGAAGCAGGAACATCCGTACCGCGGTCAGCACCTTGTTGATTCGCGCATCCCCGCGGACCGGCTTTCCTCCCGGCCCCGGGACCACGGCCCGGCGGTGGCCACCGTTGCCCGGCGCCCACCGCAGCCACACCATGAACAGCCCCATATCCCGGGCCGCTGTCGACCAGTCCCGCCCGGTGCCCGCGCACCAGCGCAGGAACAAGGTCACCGCCTCGGCGTACGCCTTCGTTGTCGTCTCTGCGCGGCCCCGGGCCAGGCGTACTTCCCTCAGGAACCGGTCCGCCTCCGGCATGACCTCCAGCTCGTCGTCCACCACGGTCCAGTACCGGGTCCCCGACGGCATTGAGACGAGAAACGTTTCGTACATTCGTTCCCATGCTCCGTATGTCGATCGCAACGATCCACTACAAGAGCCACACCCCCCGAGAACCGTCGTAATACACCAAACGATGGCAAGAGGAGCAATGTCACACCACAGCCATCAAAACCCCAGAGAACCCAGGGGAATCCGCGGGACTCGCGACCGGTACGGCAGGCGGCGCGGTGGTCTTCGCCGGCACCACCGTGGTGATCGCGCCAGCCCCGCTGTCCGTGGCGAACGTCCCCCTCCGCACTGTCATGGGCCTGGGTGCCGCCGCCACGGTGGCGGTCTCGGATGCGGGAGGAGTACGCCACGGTGCTCCACCGGTCGACGCGACGGTCAGGGGCTCCGGGCATGGTGCGAAGATCGTCACGGCCGCCGCGCTCATCATGATCGCGGTCTTCGGTCCTTCGTCCTCGCCGACATGCAGGTCATCAAGGGCACGCGCTTGGACGCGTTCGTCGACCGCATGGCGCTGGCGCCGGCCGCCATGACGATCTTCGGCAACCGGGCCTGGTGGCTTCGGCGCTTCCTCCCACCGCACCGTGCCGAGGACGACTCCCCGGCACGGTGCCGGTGGTTCACGCGGTCAGGCCGTCAGGCGTTGAAGCGGTACGCTCGCGCCCGCGCCAGGTAGACCTTGCAGGCCGCGCCGCCGGAGGTGTCGTCGCGGACGAAGTCGACGCCCCGGGGTGCAGTGACGGGCCGCATGGCGCGACGACTCTCGCGCCAGCCACGTCCAGATCACCCTGCAGGGGTCTGCCGGCAGCACTGACCCAGCCGGCCCCCGGCCACAGCCGGCACGTGCGTCAGCTGGTCATCGACCGCCTCAGCCCACAGCAGTTGGATCAACTCGCCGGCATCTCCGCCACGGCCCTGGCGTGACCGTGAGACCTCAGCCCGCCTGGAGGAAGGGGTAGTCGGTGTAGCCTTCCGCGCCCGGCGCGTAGAAGAGTTCCGGCCGCGGCTCGTTCTCGGGGTGCCCGTTCTGCCAGCGTTCGACCAGGTCGGGGTTGGCGATCAGGGCTCGGCCCACGACCACGGCGTCGGCGTGGTCGGCCTCGATCAACTGCGTCGCGTCCTCGCGGGTGGTCTGCCCCCCGAGGAAACCGTTGTTGACGATCAGCTTGCCGGCGAAGCGCTGCCGCAGCTCCTGCACCAGCTCGCCCCCCGGCTCGCCGTGCAGCACGGAAAGGTAGGCCAGCCCCAGCGGGCGCAGTTGGTCCGCCAGCGTGCCGTAGGTGGCCAGGACGTCATCCCGGTCGGTCTCGAAGGTGTCCGAGATGTTGATCTCCGGCGAGATCCGCAGCCCGACCCGCTCGGCACCGACGGCCTTCGCGACCTCCGTGACCACCTCGACGACGAAGCGAGCCCGGTTCTGCGGCGAGCCTCCGTATTCATCGGTGCGCTGGTTGGCCGCCGGGGAGAGGAACTGGTGGAGCAGGTAGCCGTTGGCGCCGTGGATTTCCACGCCGTCCGCTCCCGCCTCGACGGCCCGGCGGGCCGCTGCGACGAAGTCCTGCAGGGCGGCCTGGGCCTCGGCGGTGGTCATCGCTTCCGGTATGGGGAAGGGCTGCTCGCCCTTCCCCGTGAGCACCTTGCCGTCGATGGCGATCGCGCTGGGGGCGAGGACGCGCCGGCCGCCGTTGATGTCGGGGTGTGCGGCGCGGCCGGCGTGCATGATCTGCAGGACAATGCGGCCGCCCTCGGCGTGCACCGCCTCGGTCACCCGCTGCCAGCCGGCCGTCTGCTCGTCGGTGGCGATGCCCGGCGCGCCGACCCACCCCTGCGACGCATGGTCGGGGTAGGTGCCCTCGGTGATGATCAGTCCGACGCTCGCCCGCTGCCGGTAGTACTCGACCATCAGGTCCCCGGGGATGCCGGAGGAACCGGCCCGGACCCGGGTCAGCGGTGCCATGACGATGCGGTTGGCGAGCTCGATCTTCCCGAAGGTCACGGGGGAGAAAAGCGACGGAGCAGGCGAAGGGTCTGAAGTATTGACGGGCATGGGTGTCCTTCTGTATTGCGGTGGATAACTGGATGAAGGTCATTCCGTTCCTTCACTGTAACTCATGTACGCGTCGACGCGTACATGTGGCCTTGGCGGTAGCCTTCCCTCATGGCCAGCCGCACCTCGTCCCCGCTCGTCCACCCCGACATGGACGACTTCGACCTCTTCAAGATCATGAGCGCTCTGACCGACGAGACCCGGCTCACCATCGTCGTCACTCTTGCCGCCTCCCCTGGTCTGGCCTGCAGCGGCTTCACGCAGGACGTGACCCCGTCCGTACTCACCCGCCACTTCCGCGTCCTGCGCGAGGCCGGTCTCATACGGCAGCACGATGTCGGCACCCGCCGTTTCAACACCCTGCGCAAGGAAGATCTGGACCAGCGCTTCCCCGGACTGCTCGACCTCGTCCTCAAGGAGAGCGTCGGCCGCGTGGAGCCCTACGTGAACGCCGAGAGCGCCTGACCCTCCGGGGCGCCCCTCCGTGGCCGCGACGAACCGGATCCGCCGCAGCGGCATGACGCACTCGTACGGCCTGTTCAGTCCTGGATCTGGTCAACGAACGCGACCGCCTCGCACCACGGCGTCAGGCACGTGAACCGGCGCACGGCCGCCTCGATCGCCACCGACGCCGTGCGCGCCGCCACTTGAGTCAGTGGACGGCGATACCGGCCGCGTATCCGGTGGGGGCATGGCGCATCGCGGGCAGAGAACGTCCGCGCACGCTTGATGAGGGTGGACTTGCCGGCCCCGTTCTGGCCGAGCAGGCAGTGCACTTCGTCGGCCTGGACGTCGAGGTCGATGCCGTCGAGGGGCCGGCCTCCGGGGAACGACTTGGTGATGCCGGACATGCTGAGCAGCGGTGCTTCTGGTGCCATGCGAATCCCCTTGGCGGGCGTGCGGGCCGGTTGCAGGGTGCTTTCGGGCAGGCGGGTTCGGGGCACGACGGAGCAGGGCGCCATACGCGGTGAGCTGTACCGAAGTGGTTGGTTACGCGGGTGAGAAGAGGTGGTCGCTGATGAGGCGGGGCGCGCCGATGACTCCGGCGGTAGGCCCCAACTCCCCCAGCACGGTGGGCAGGTTGCCCGTGACGAGGGGCAGCCACTGACGGTAGAGCTGGGCGCGGACCGCGAAGAGCAGGGTGTGCCGAGGCCGGTCACCCCGCCGCCGATCACCACCAGACCCGGGTTGAAGAAGCAGACCAGGCCGACGATGACGTGGCCGGTGCGGTTGCCGCCCTCGCGGATCAGGTCGAGCGCGATGGCGTCGCCGGCGGCGGTCAGGGTTCCGATCGCCTCGATCCGCGAGGCGAGTTCCGCCGACCGACCCTGCTCGGCCGCCTCCACGGCGTCCCGCGCGAGTGCCACCCCGCTGCAGCGGGCTTCCAGGCAGCCCCATTTGCGGAGGCGCACGGGCGTCCGTCACCCCGCGGTGGACCTCACCGCCGCCGACGGTGCCGGTCTTGACACAGAGGATGTTGAACTCCCTCACCTTCGCAGCCATGGGGAGGACTTGCTCGCGCACCGCGAACAGGCCCTCGCGGACGTCCATGGACTCGTTGAGAGGACCGAGATATCGAGTTCGGCGTTCGTGACGGCGCCGTCGACCGAGGTTGTGCTGATGTCGGCGCCGAGGAATCGCAGTTCCGGGTTGTACCGGATGGCGTGAGAGCGTCGGCCGCCGCGCGAGGCGGCGGCCACGTAGCCGGTCCACCGCTCATCCCCCGTATGGCCTCTGGTGCTCGCCAGGTCGGTCCCGGCCAAGATCCGCCGTTCCCGGGCCTTCGTCCACCAGTTGTCCGCCTGACGGTACTTCCGCAGGTCGTGATCACGAAAGGCGTGCGCCACCAGATGCGAAGAATCTCCTGGCGAGTTCCCTGCCCCTGGCCGCCGGCGATAGCAACTCAGAGCGCCTTCAGCGGTTCATCGGTCCGCCTGCTCGTCGCGCCGCCCCCATACGCGAGGCGAACCAGCGCATGGCCTCACACCGCTCTGACCAGCGACGACACTCTCAACAGCCTTAAGGGGGACGGATTCGACCCGGATTCGACCCGAGGGCCGCGGGCGACAAAAAGAGCAGTAGTTGACCTGCAGTAATGCTGATTCTTGCCGCTGTACCAGGCATCCGCAGACAGAAGAATCCCACAGTTGGAACTAAGTGAACATATTAGGGCGCTTAATGTCGTGCAGTGAGTAGCCGCACTCGCCGTCCCCGTCTGCGGCTGCCTCAAGCGTGAACCGAACAGCAGCACCACTCGGCCCTACACCCCGGTGACTACGGGTTGACGGAACAGCGCTCTGACCAGCCTCTTTGCGGAAGTTCTTCCGCCTGACAGAAGCCGCCTTGCCGAGCCACCGCGCACATCACGACCCTGTTCCCAACCACGGCACGCGGGGCGACGACGCCCCGCCGACAGGGACGGGAACCCCCATGCCTCACATGACCGCCTTCGCCAGGAACCAGTGGTACGTCGCCGCCTACTCGCACGAGGTCGGGCGGGAGTTGCTCGGGCGGACGATCCTCGGTGAACCGCTCGTCTTCTACCGGACCGAGGACGACGGGACGGCCGTCGCCCTGGCGGACCGCTGTGTGCACCGCCGCTTCCCGCTCTCGGAGAGCCGGCTCGACGGCGACCGGATCGTGTGCGGGTACCACGGGTTCACGTACGACACGACCGGCAGCTGCGTGTACGTTCCGGGGCAAAAACGCATACCGCGCACGGCCCGGGTCGCCTCGTACCCCGTCGTCGAGCAGGACTCGTTCGTCTGGGTCTGGATCGGCGACCCGGCACTCGCCGACCCGGGGTCCGTCCCCCGCGCCCGGCACATGGACTCGCCGGACTGGACCACCGTCTGCGGCATGGAGCCCATCGACGCCGACTACGGGCTGCTGGTCGACAATCTGCTCGACCTCTCGCACGAGACGTATCTGCACGGCGGTTACATCGGCACCCCCGAGGTCGCCGAGACGCCGATCACCACCGAGGTCGACGAGGGCGCGGGCATCGTGCGGGTCAGCCGGCACATGGACGACGCCGAGTGTCCGCCGTTCTACGCCCGTTCGACCGGCATCGAGGGCCGGATCACCCGCTGGCAGGACATCGAGTACCACGCGCCGTGCCTGTATCTGCTGCACAGCCGGATCGCCCCGGTCGGGGTGCTGCCCGAGGCGGACGGCAGCGACCCGAACGGCTTCCACACCGAGATCACCTACGCGATCACTCCGTCGAGCGACGGCCATGTCTACGACTTCTGGGCGGTCTCCCGGGACTTCGCGAAGGAGGACGAGGAAGTCACCACGTTTCTGAGGGACTTCAACCACACCGTGGTGATGCAGGACGTGGACGCGCTCAACCTGCTGCAGAAGACGCTCGGCACCGAGCGGACGGGCTACCAGGAGCTGAGCATCAACATCGACACCGGCGGTCTCGCGGCCCGCCGCATCCTCGCCCGCCTGGTCGAGGAGGGCGACAAGCCGATGGAGAAGGTCCTGTGACCACGCCTCCCCGCTTCGCGGCCCGCGAGATCTACCGCATCGACTGGATCCCGGGTACCGATGTGCTGCACGGCACCTGCCACTGCGGTGCCGAGCACAGCGCCCAGGACCCGATCGAGATGTGGGAGTGGATGCTCGGCCACCCCGAAGGACATCGGCCGCACGAGTCACGGGGGCTTGGATCATGAGCTCCTACGAAGTCGAACTCGTCGTGGACAGAAGAGAGTTCGTCGCCGATGGCGTGCTGTCCCTCACCCTGCGCCATCCTCTCGGCGAGGAACTCCCCGCCTGGGAGCCCGGCGCCCACATCGACGTCGTGCTCGGGGTCGGCCTTGAGCGGCAGTATTCGCTGTGCGGGGATCCCGCGGACGGTCGGGCGTGGCGGATCGCGGTGCTGCGGGAAGCGGACGGGCGCGGTGGATCCTCATACGTGCACGAGCAGTTGGGCGCGGGCGACAAGGTCCGGGTCCGCGGCCCGCGCAACCACTTCGCTCTCGCACCCGCCGCCCGCTACCGCTTCGTCGCGGGCGGCATCGGCGTCACCCCGATCCTGCCGATGCTCGCCGCGGCGGAGGCGGCGGGCGCCGAGTGGACGCTGCTGTACGGCGGGCGGACACGCGACTCCATGGCGTTCACCGGGGAGTTGGAGCGGTACGGGGATCGGGTGACGGTCGCCCCGCAGGACGAGTGCGGACTGCTGGACCTCGACTCCGTCCTGACCGGGGTCCCCGAGGGCACACTCGTCTACTGCTGCGGTCCCGGCCCGCTGCTGGACGCGGTGGAGGCGCGCTGCCCCGCCGGGCTGCTGCGCGTCGAGCGTTTCCGGCCGAAGGTTCAGGAGACGGGCGGGGACGGCGAGTTCGAGGTGGAGCTCGCACGCAGCGGGCGTACGCTGACCGTCCCCGCGGATGTCTCCGTGCTCGACACCGTGCGCGGCGCGGGCGTCGAGGTGCTCTTCTCCTGCACCGAGGGCACCTGCGGGACCTGCGAGACGGACGTCCTGGAAGGGACCCCGGACCACCGGGACTCGGTGCTCACGGACGAGGAGCGGGAGGCGGGCGAGACCATGCTCATCTGCGTCTCCCGGTGCCTCGGGAAGCGGCTCGTGCTGGACTTGTGAGCCGCGGGGTTCTGGAGGCCCGCCTCGGCGCGGGCCCCGACCCGGCACCAACTGTCAACAATATTGTCAGCCAAAGCCATTGACCCCGCCGTACGAGGGCTCTACCTCCGCGATGGTGGTCGAGCCGGCGCTCGCCACCGTCAAGATCCAGAAGGCGTGGTCCGTGACCTCCTGGCCGAGCGCAGGAGCCATGCGTCGTCTGCTCGCCGGTCTCGCGGTCGGATCCTTTCTGGTCGCCATGCTGAAGAAGCCCTTCTGCCGGCCCAGGTAGAGAGGCGCGACATCGACGATCCTGTGCAGACGACATTGTCCCGACAGGCCGGCCCTCGGTGACACCCTGACCGGCTGGGCGCTGGGCCTGGCGATAGCGGTCGGCGCGGGTGTCGTCGTGGGGTTGCTCGTCTCGGTCGTGCCGTGTCCGCGCGAGGCCACCGCCTCGACGATCGAGTTCCTGCGCCCGATCCCCTCCGTCGCCCTGATCCCCCTCGCCGTCCTGCTC
>NZ_JBEYFS010000248.1:0-16832 GCF_040634475.1 Streptomyces sp. NPDC007095 | reverse complement strand
GAGGGCCTGTGCCCGGCACGCCGAGAGCACGCACCTGACGCCGCAGGGCCCGCCCTCCGGGCGGACGACGGGAATTTGACGACAGGACCTAGGGGCGCGGGGAGCTGGGGCACCCAGTTTTCCGCGCCCCTTACGTGTGCTGTGTGCACCTACGATGCGCACATGAACGAGCAATCGGTGCAGGTCCGTTGGGAGCAGCGCACACAGCGGCCCCTGCTGGGGCTCGCGGTGGCCTTCGCCGTCGCCTATGCCGTGCCGATCGTGGACAGCGACGCGAGCCGTGGCCTGACGGGCGCGTGCACGGCCGTGGAGTGGACGGTGTGGGGCGCGTTCGCCGCCGACTATCTCGTGCGCCTCATACTCGTCCGGGACCGCAAGGACTTCGTCCGTACGCACTGGATGGACCTGTGCGCGGTGATCCTTCCGATCCTCCAGCCGCTGCGGCTGCTGCGGCTCGTCGCGACGCTCACGCTCGTCGGGCGCCGGGCTCGGATGGATCAGCAGATCCGGCTGACGACCTACGTCGGGGGCGCGGTCGTCGGGCTGCTGATGTTCGGCTCGCTCGCGGTGCTGTCGGTGGAGCGGGAGTCGCCGAACGGGAACATCAAGACGCTGGGTGACGCCGTGTGGTGGTCGTTCACCACGATGACGACGGTGGGGTACGGGGATCACGCGCCGACCACCGGCCTCGGGCGGATGATCGCGGTCGGGCTGATGCTCTCCGGGATCGCGCTGCTCGGTGTCGTGACCGCGAACATCGCCGCGTGGTTCATCTCGCGGTTCGAGAAGGACGACGTGGAGGAGCGGCGGCAGACGGCGGCGATCGAGTCGCTCACGGAGGAAGTGCGGGCGCTCCGTGCGGAGGTGGCCGCGCTGGCCGGTGGGGTTCGGCACCCGGTGCCGGGGGGTGCGGAAGAGCATTCGCGCTAACGCGCGGAGGGTTCGTTGTCGGGTGCGGGTCCGATGTGGCTGGGCGCGCAGTTCCCCGCGCCCCTGAAGGGGCGCCCTGGCCGGGCGCCCCACCCGCCCTCTCCGGACCGCGGGCGCGCCGCCCCCCTCCGGCAGCGCGCCGCAGTTCCGGTGGTCCTCCCATGTCGTGCGGAGGACTTGACCCACTGTGACGTGCGACGGCTGCCGACGGGAGGGATCTTCAGTGGTGTCACCCAGATAGGTGAAACCTGTACATAAAAGGGCTGGTCGGACGCGCGGACTCAGATATGGCCGGCGCCCGCCCCCGCCGCCTCGGCGTTCTCGCCCCGCTTGGTGAGGAGCGCGACGAAGACCGCCACGACGGCGACCCCGGCGGCGACCAGGCAGGCCAGGCTCATGCCGGAGATGAACGTGTCGTGGGCGACGGTCGTGATCTTCTCGGCGAGTGCGGCCGGGGTGCCCGGGGCGACCGGTGCGGCGCCGACCTGGACGGCTTCGGAGGCCTGGTCGAGCTGGGCCGGAGTGAGCGGCGGCAGCTTGGCGTCGGCCCAGTTGCCCGCGAGGTCGCTGTCGACCTTGGAGGCCATCACGGCGCCCAGCACGGCAGTACCGAGGCTGCCGCCGATCTGCATCGCGGCCTGCTGGAGACCGCCGGCCACGCCGGAGAGCTCCATCGGCGCGTTGCCCACGATGACCTCGGTGGCGCCGACCATGACCGGCGCGAGGCCGAGACCGAGACCGGCGAACCAGAGCGACATCACGGCGCCGCTGGTGCCCGTGTCCAGCGTGGACATGCCGTACATGGAGATCGCGGTGAGGGCCATGCCGCCCGCCAGCGGGATGCGCGGGCCCGTCTTGGTGATCAGCGCGCCGGCCAGCGGCGAGCCCACGATCATCATTCCGGTGAGCGGGAGGAGGTGCAGACCGGCGTCGACCGGGCTCATGCCGTGCACGTTCTGCAAGTAGAACGTGACAAAGAAAAGGCCGCCCAGGAAGGCGATGGCCATCAGCACCATGAGGACCACACCGGCCGACAGCGGTACGGAGCGGAACAGCCCCAGCGGGATCAGCGGCTCCTCGACCCGCTTCTCCCACAGGGCGAAGAGCACGAAGCCGAGCACCGAGGCGCCCAGGAACGTCCAGGTCAGGCCGGAGCCCCAGCCCCAGGCCGGGGCCTTGATGAGCGCCCAGACCAGGCAGAACATGGCGCCGGAGAGCAGCGCGATGCCCAGGACGTCGAAGGAGCGGGGGGCGTTCTCGGCGCGGTGGTCGAGGAGGATCATCAGGCCGAGGATCAGCGCGATGACGCCCACCGGCACGTTGATGAAGAACACCGACTGCCAGCTGACGTGCTGGACCAGCAGACCGCCGAGGATCGGGCCGCCCGCGGTGGAGGCGCCGATGACCATGCCCCAGATGCCGATCGCCATGTTCAGCTTCTCGGCCGGGAAGGTGGCCCTCAGCAGGCCGAGCGCGGCCGGCATCAGCAGCGCGCCGAACAGACCCTGGAAGACGCGGAAGGTGACGACCAGGGCGATGCTGCTGGAGAAGCCGATCGCGCCGGAGGCCGTGGCGAAACCGACCACGCCTATGAGGAAGGTCTGCCGGTGCCCGAAGCGGTCACCGAGCTTGCCCGCGGTGATCAGGGTGACCGCGAGCGCGAGGAAGTAGCCGTTGGTGATCCACTGGACGTCGGCGAAGCTCGCGCCCAGGTCCTTCTGGATGGCCGGGTTGGCGATGGCCACGATGGTGCCGTCCAGGGCGACCATCATGACGCCGACGGCAACGGTGAACAGGGTGAACCACGGATGGCCGCGCAGCCCGTCGGACGGCGCCTTGTCCGAGGGAGTGACCGGAGCCTTGTCCCCCGAACCCGTCGTGTCGATGGTGGTCTGACTAGTCATACCTTCGAGGCTAGTGACAGCCACTGACAGTTGACAAACCAATTCACAAGTCGGTAACTGTCACGTCACCCACCAGTACGCTGAGCTGGGCTGAAAGAACAGAAGAGGACCTCATGGAGACGACCGCCGACGAGACGTCGCCCCGGGCAGGCCTGCGCGAGCGCAAGAAGCAGCGCACCCGGGAGGCGCTGCTGCGGGCCGCCCTCGAACTGTTCACCACCCAGGGTTACGAGCGGACGACCGTCGACGAGATCGCGGAGGCCGTCGACGTCTCGCAGCGCACCTTCTTCCGCTACTTCACGGGCAAGGAGGAGGTCGCCCTGTTCACCCAGGGGGTCGCTGAGGCGCGCTTCCTCGCCGCCGTGCGCGAACGCCCGCCCCAGGAAGCCCCGTTGGAGGCGCTGCGTCGCGCCGTCCTGGAGGGCTGGGACACCATCGGCGAGTCGATCGAGTCCGTCGTGCCGCTCGAACTGCACATGCGCGCCTACCAGTTGATCGAGTCGACACCCGCCCTCCTCGCCGCCTATCTGCGTCGCTCCGCGGAACTGGAGGAGGAGATCGCGCGGGTCATCGCCGAGCGCGAGGGACTCGACGTGGACGCGGACCCGAGACCGCGCGTCGCGGTGGCCGTGTTCGGCGGAGTGATGCGTATCACGGGCCGCCTGTGGAGCGAGGGAACCGATCACAGCATCCCGGCGATCCGCGAGTTGACCACCGCTTACCTCGACCAGGTGGGGCCCGCGTTGGCGGAGAAGTGGCGCACGGAGTGACGCATGCGGTGACGTTGGAATGACGAACGGAGTGACGTGCCGAGTGACGTGCGAATGACGCACGGAACGCCACACGGAACGATCAACTCCGGGCACACAGCGTCACTACTTATCTGAAACTGAACCCGGTTTGCCCCAATTACCCTGCGAGAAACGTGATACCAGTCACTCGTTTAACGGGAGGCGCCAACCTTCTCCTAGGGTGTCCTCTCAGTGACTTCCTTCGACACATCCCCCCAACTGAACGTCTGGCGCGCACTGCTCGCGCTGGCCGTGGTGTTCGTGATGCTGGCCACAAGTGGCTGGACCGCACTCCAGGGCCATCGAGGGGCAACCCCTCTCCAGGCGTCCCGCTCCGCGTGGGAGCACGGCAGCGTCGCCGGACAGCGACTGCCTGACCCGGACTCCACGCCGAGCCGCCTCGCCCGCTTCTTCGCGTCCCTCGACGCCCGCGAGCGCACCGGTCTCGCCCACCGCTATCCGCTCGCGGTCGGCAACATGAACGGCGCGCCCGTACCCCTGCGCTACGAGGCCAACCGCGTCGCCATCGGCCAGCAGCGCAAGGTCGAGAAGAAGCGCATGCACGACAACCGGCTCTCGTCCCTGGGACAGCAGCAGGCCGGGCGCCGCATGCACCGCTACGAGGCGATGCTGCAGAAGGGGCGCGATTTCCTCGCCTTCGACCCCATGGGTTCGGGCCGGGTCGCGGAGGTCTTCGGAAACCTCGACCGGGCCGAGCGGATCTCCATCGTGGTGCCGGGCGTCGACACCGATCTGCTCACGTTCCAGCGCACCAACAAGAAGTACTCGGCGCCGGTCGGCATGGCGCAGGCCCTGTACGGGGCCGAGCACGCCGCCGCCCCCCTGGCCCGTACGGCCGTGATCGCCTGGGCCGACTACACCACGCCCAGCGGACTCGGCATGGACGCCGCCACCGGCAGCCGCGCCGAGGAGGGCGCGATCCGGCTGAACGCGCTGCTGCGCGCCCTGCCCGGCCGTGCACCCGTCGCGCTCTACTGCCACAGCTACGGCTCGGTGCTGTGCGGCCTCGCCGCCCGCACCATGCCCTCCCGGGTCTCCGACATAGCGGTCGCCGGCAGCCCCGGCATGCGGGCCCAGAAGGCGTCCTCGCTGCACACCACCGCCCGGGTCTGGGCGATGCGGGACTCCGGTGACTGGATCCAGGACGTGCCCTACCTCGAATTGGGGGGGCTCGGACACGGCGCCGACCCGGTGTCGAAGGCGTTCGGGGCCCGGGTGCTGTCCGCGCGGGGCGCGAACGGCCACGGAGGCTATTTCGAGCCGGGCACCGAGAGCCTGCGCAACTTCGCCGAGATCGGCATTGGCGCGTACCAGGCGGTGCAGTGCGCACACGAGGATGACGCGTGCCGACAGGGTTTGTCCGACGCCCCGGCGGTCGGACGCGCGTAGAGGACGAAGAACTGCGGTCCGCCCGGGGAGGCGACGCAGACGTGCGAGCCGCTTACGATGGCCCGCATGGGTGACGTACTGGCCGGATTTCATGCCGCCTGGGAGTTCGAGTCCGACTCCGTGCTCATCCGCTTCGAACGGGGGATCCGTTCGCCGAAGCTGTTCCAGGCGCTCGGCGAAAGGCGTATCCCCCTGGAGGCGATAGCGGGGGTCACACTGACGCCGGGCAAGCGCGGAACGGTCGTCCTGCACGCCGTGCCGCGAGCGGGCGCCGACCCGCTGATGGAGGCGGCCGCGGGGCAGCTGAAGGAAGGGGGCGATCCCTATCGGCTGGTGCTGCCGGCCGACCGGGAGACCCTCGCCGAGTACTACGCGGACGAACTGCGCGCCGCGCTCACCGAGGACGCCCAACCACCCGAGCGCTACCTCGTCGCGCCGCCCGAGGCGCCGCTGAACTTCAAGGCGTACGACGGAAAAGCCTCCTTCGACGGCAAGGCGGTGTCCTTCCGCTGGTTCTGGACGGGCGCGTCCTCCGCCAAGTGGAAGGCCGGCGACCAGAGCTTCCCGGTCACCGGCCTCAGCGGGGTCGAGTGGCGCTCCCCCGAGGTCTTCGAGGGCCATCTGCGGCTCCTGCGGCGCGAGCCCGCCACCGCACAGCCCGCCCAGGCGGACCAGGACCCGGCGGCGGTCGTCTTCGGCCTCGGTTACGGCCCCGTCCACGAGTCCCTCCCGTTCGCCGCGTCGGTCCTCGCGGCCGTACGGGCCTCGGCTCCCGCCCCGGTGACCGCGGCCGCGGCTCCCCGCCGCGACCCGGCCGACATCGCCGACCGCATCCGTCACCTCGGCGAACTCCACCAGGCGGGCCTGGTCACGGACGAGGAGTTCACGACGAAGAAGGCGGAACTGCTGGCCGAGCTCTGATGCCGGCTGCGGGGCGCGGCTCTACTCCCGCCCCGCCGACGAGAACGACATGTCCGCGTACCGCTCCCCGGCCACCTTCGAGGCGATCGGCTCCAGCACCGCCAACTCGTCCTCCGTCAGGACGATCCGCGTGGCCGCGGTGTTCTCCTCGACCCTGCTGCGCCTGCGCGTGCCCGGAATCGGCACCACCGGCAACCCGAGCGACGAAGCCTGCTGCTGCACCCAGGCCAGCGCGATCTGCCCCGGCGACGCCCCGTGCGCCTCGGCGACCGCACGCACCGGCTCCAGCAGCGCGGCGTTGGCGGCCGCGTTGTCGCCGGTGAAACGCGGCATCGTACGGCGGAAGTCGTCCGAGGTCAGATCCTCGGCGTGGACGAACGAACCGGTGAGGAAACCGCGCCCGAGCGGTGAGTACGGCACCAGAGCGACGCCCAGCTCACGGACCGCAGGCACCACGCCCGCCTCGATGTCCCTGCTGAACAGCGACCACTCCGACTGCACGGCCGCGATCGGGTGCACGGCGTGCGCGGCGCGCAGCTCCCCGCCGGTGACCTCGCTCAGCCCGAGGTGCTTGACCTTGCCCTCGCGCACCAGCTCGGCCATCGTGGCGACGGTCTCCTCGATGGGGATGTTCACGTCACGGCGGTGCATGTAGTAGAGGTCGATGACCTCGACGTCCAGCCGCCGCAGGCTCCCCTCGACGGCCCGGCGGATGTACGGCGTGTCGTTGCGGATGGTCCGCTTCGTCGGCTCGGCGGGATCACGGAAGATGCCGAACTTCGAGGCGAGGACCACCTCGTCGCGGTGCGCCTTGACGAAGGGCGAGATGAACTTCTCGTTCTCCCCCAGGCCGTACACGTCGGCCGTGTCGAAGAGCGTGACGCCGAGTTCCAGCGCCCGTTCCAGGGTGGCCCGGGCCTCGTCGGCGTCCGTGGGCCCGTACGCGGCGCTCATGCCCATACAGCCGAGGCCCTGTACGCCGACCTCGGGGCCGCCGGTGCCCAGCTCCACCTTTGCGATCTTGCCGTCCGTCATCGGGACCTCTCCGACGCCAGGGCACGCCCGGCGTCCGCGTAGAAACTGATCTTGTGGTCGAGAACCGCCAGGGTGTCCTGGAGCTCGGCGATCCGCGCCTTGACGTCCCGGCGGGTCGCCTCCAGGAGCTCGAAGCGCGCGATGTAGGTGTCGTCCCCCTCGCGCACCAGCTCCGCGTACCGGACCATGTCGGCGACCGGCATACCGGTGAGCCGGAGCTTGCCGACGAGGTCGAGCCAGTCCAGGTCGCGGTTGCTGTAGCGGCGCTGGCCGGTGTGCGAGCGGTCGATGTGCGGCATCAGCCCGATCCGCTCGTACCAGCGCAGGGTGTGCGCGGTGAGGCCGGTGAAGGCGACGACCTCGCTGATCGTGTAGTTGTCCTGGCCGTCCGGGCGCCGGTGCCGGTGAGGTGGGGCGGCGCAGTCCCGGGTACGCGTACTGGTGCCGGTCTCGGCGGCCTCGGCCGTGGTCTCCATCACCGTCATGACCTCCACGCTAAAACCTTCGAGTGCACTCGAAGCAAGCGGATTCGGGTGAGAACTCGTGCGGCGACGTCCGACGGACGTCCGCCGAAAATACGGAGACGTGCGCGGGGCACCCTGACTACGGTGCGGATCATGAGTCTCGTACGCCGTGCCGTGCCCGAGGACGCCGAGGAAGTACTGCGCCTGCGCCAGGTGATGATCGACTCGGTCTTCGCCTCCGCCGGCCCCCCGTCCACCGAGTGGCACGCCCAGTCCCTCCCGACCGTACGCGGCAGGCTCGCCGACCCCGACGGGGACTTCGCGGCCTTCGTCGTGGACCACCCGGACCACCCCGACCGGCCCGGCGCTCTGGCGGCGCTCGTCGCGGGGACGGTCGAGTACCGGATCGGGCGCGCGGGCAATCCGCACGGCGCGGTCGGGCACGTCTTCAGCGTCGCGACCGATCCGGACGCGCGGCGGCGGGGGTACGCGCGAGCGTGCATGGAGACGCTCCTCGACTGGTTCCGCGAACGGGACGTCCTCCAGGTCGACCTCAACGCGTCCGCCGCGGCCGAGCCGCTGTACGCCTCGCTCGGATTCGTCCGCAAGCCCGACCCGTCGATGCGGCTGCAGCTGTGAGCCGCTTAGGCTCTTAGGCATGTCTTTGCAGCGCAGCCTGGCGTCGATCGAGAACTGGCCCGTTCCCACGGCGGCCGCGGCCGTCGTCCGCGCGGACGGGGAGGTGCTCGGGTCGCACGGCCTCGTCGATCACCGTTTCGCCCTCGCCTCGGTCACCAAGCCGCTGGCCGCGTACGCCGCGCTCGTCGCGTACGAGGAGGGGGCGATCGAGCTCGACGAGCCTGCCGGGCCGGCCGGGTCGACGGTCCGTCATCTCCTCGCGCACACCTCCGGGCTCGCGTTCGACGAGCACCGGGTGACGGCCGCGCCCGGGGAGCGGCGGCTGTACTCCAACGCCGGGTTCGAGGTGCTCGGGGACCATGTCGCCAAGGCGACCGACATCCCCTTCGGGGAGTATCTGCGGCAGGCGGTGCTGGAGCCGCTGGGGATGACGAGGACGTCGCTGGACGGCTCGCCCGCGAAGGACGGGGTGTCGACGGTGGCGGACCTGGTGCGCTTCGCGGCCGAGGTGCAGGCGCCGCGGCTGCTGGACCCGCGTACGGTCTTGGAGGCCATGACCGTCCAGTACCCCGGTACGAAGGGGGTGCTGCCCGGGTACGGCCACCAGAACCCCAACGACTGGGGGCTCGGCTTCGAGATCCGCGACTCCAAGTCCCCCCACTGGACGGGGGTTTCCTCCTCGCCCCGGACCTTCGGTCACTTCGGGCAGTCCGGTACGTTCCTGTGGATCGACCCGGTGGCGGGCGCGGCGTGCGTCGCCCTCACGGACCGCGCGTTCGGAGCCTGGGCGACGGAAGCGTGGACCCCGTTCACGGACACCGTACTGACAGCCCTACGAGCCTGATCCCACCGTTTTCCTCGCCCCCGCCGCCCCTACCCGTCCGATCCCTGCCTGGGGGCTCCGCCCCCAGCCCGCCGCGTCGGCCTGAACGGCCTCGTCCTCACACGACGGACGGGCTGAAAGATGCGCGCAGCGACGCTTAGGGGCGCGGGGAACCGCGCGACCAGTCTCCACCGCCCGCAGCCGAAGAACTGCCCGGGAGTCAGATCGTGGGGGTCATCTCCCACAGCAACAGTTCCGCCGGGGCGCCCGCCACCGCTTCCAGGTCCTTGGCGTCGGTGATGCGGGCCGCGTCGCCGGGGCCCAGTTCCTCGCCGTCCAGGAGCACTTCGCCCCGGACGACATGGACGTACACGAACCCCGCATCCGGCACCGCCGTCCGCTCCCCCGCTGCCAGCCTCCGCACATGAAGCATCGCACCGGCTTCGGGGACGGCGTACGGCGTGGAGTCCGCGATGCCGTGGACGACTTCGTAGGACGGTTCGCCGCCGGGTGACAACGGGGCCAGCCACATCTGGACGAAGACGAGGGGGACAGAGCCGTCGTTGCGTTCCACGTGCCGGACGCCGCCCGCGGAGCTGAGCCGCTGGACGTCTCCGGGGCGGACCACCGACTCGTGGCCCGCCGAGTCGCGATGGGTCAGCTCCCCCTCCACCACCCACGTCACGATCTCGGTGTGGCTGTGCGGATGTTCGTCGAAGCCGGCGCCGGGCGCGAGCGACTCCTCGTTGCAGGCGATCACCGCACCGAAGCGGAGGTTGTCGGGGTCGTAGTGCGGTCCGAAGGAGAAGGCGTGGAAGGAGATGATCCCGGCGTCCGGGTCACCTCCGTGGTAGCGCTCGTCGGCGCGCCGTACGTCCATCAGATCCGCTCGTTCCGCCGTCGTCGCCGTACGTCCGTCACAACGGACACCGTAGCCCCGCCCCAGGCCCTCCCCCCGCCTACTTGCGACCCGCCGCCGCACGCCTCCGTCCTGATAAGGCAGTCTTGTCCCGTGCCCGAACCCGAATCCAGCAACACCGAGCGCCCAGCGCACGACATCCACGCGCACTCCGCGACCCTGAAGCGGCTGGAGAAGTCCTCCGGCAGTCTCGCCGCCCAGGCCATCGCGCGGATGGACGAGACGCTGCCGTGGTACCGGGCCATGCCACCGGAGAACCGTTCCTGGATCGGGCTCGTCGCTCAGGCCGGTATCGCGGCCTTCACCGAGTGGTTCCGGCGCCCGAACGCCCCGCAGGCCATCTCCACCGATGTGTTCGGGACCGCGCCACGCGAGCTGACCAGGGCTATCACCCTGCGGCAGACCGTGGAGATGGTGCGCACGACCATCGAGGTCATGGAGAGCGCGATCGACGAGGTCGCCGCCCCGGGGGACGAGTCCGTACTGCGCGAGGCGCTGCTCGTGTACGCCCGGGAGATCGCCTTCGCCACCGCCCAGGTGTACGCGCAGGCCGCCGAGGCCCGGGGCGCCTGGGACGCCCGCCTCGAATCGCTCGTCGTGAACGCCGTGCTCTCCGGCGAGGCCGACGAGGGTGCCGTCAGCCGGGCCGCCGCCCTCGGGTGGAACTCGCCCGAACATGTCTGCGTGGTGCTGGGTACGGCGCCCGACGGTGACAGCGAGCTGACGGTCGAGGCGATCCGGCGGGCGGCCCGGCACGCCAAGCTCCAGGTGCTCACCGGTGTGCTCGGGGACCGGCTCGTGGTCATCGCGGGGGGCAACGACAATCCGCTCGGGGTCGCGAAGTCGTTGATCGGGCCGTATGCCGCCGGGCCCGTCGTCGCGGGGCCGATCGTGCCCGATCTGCTCGCCGCGACCCGCTCCGCGCAGGCCGCCGCCGCCGGGCTGAAAGCGTGTTTCGCCTGGCAGGACGCCCCGCGCCCGGTTCTGGCGGACGATCTGCTGCCGGAGCGCGCGATCGCCTCGGACCCCTCGGCCCGCGAGCAACTGGTGGAGGAGATCTACAGACCGCTCGAGGAGGCCGGCTCCGCGCTGCTGGAAACGCTCAGTGTCTATCTGGAACAGGCGAGCAGTCTCGAAGGCGCGGCCCGGATGCTCTTCGTTCACCCCAACACCGTGCGCTACCGGCTCCGACGTGTGACTGACGTCACCGGTTGGTCGCCTTCGGATGTACGATCCGCGTTCACACTGCGGATCGCGCTGATCCTGGGGCGTCTGGCCGATGGGGATCCTCAAGCCTAGGCTTTTGTCGGGGCTCTACAATTCCCCTTCGTGTTCTTCGTCCCTGTCCCCACGGGCGGCCGTGGCCGTCCACAAGAGAGAGTGTGAGAGTGCTCGTACTCGTCGCTCCCGGCCAGGGCGCTCAGACGCCTGGCTTCCTGACCCCTTGGCTCGATCTCCCCGGTGCCGCCGACCGCCTCGCCGCGTGGTCGGACGCCATCGGGCTCGACCTTGCCCGCTACGGCACGCAGGCAGACGCGGACGAGATCCGGGACACGGCTGTCGCGCAGCCGCTCCTGGTCGCCGCCGGTCTCCTCTCCGCCGCCGCGCTCGGTGACGTCGCCGAGCTCGGCCCCGGTGCCGTCGCCGGTCACAGCGTCGGTGAGATCACCGCCGCCGCGTTCGCGGGCGTGCTCGACGCCACGGCCGCGCTGAAGCTCGTGCGCACCCGGGGCCTGGCGATGGCCGAGGCAGCCGCGATCACCGAGACCGGTATGTCGGCGCTGCTCGGCGGGGACCCCGAGACCACGGTCCCGCACCTGGAGAAGCTCGGTCTGACCCCGGCGAACGTGAACGGCGGGGGCCAGATCGTGGCCGCCGGCACGCTGGAGCAGCTGGCCGCACTGGAGGCGGACAAGCCCGAGGGCGTCCGGCGCGTGGTGGCCCTGAAGGTCGCCGGCGCGTTCCACACGCACCACATGGCGCCCGCGGTCGAGACGCTGGCACGGGCCGCCGAGGCCCTGAGCCCCGTGGACCCGAAGACCGCGTACGTCTCGAACAAGGACGGCAAGACCGTCACGACCGGCGCCGAGGTCGTGCAGCGACTGGTCGGCCAGGTCGCGAACCCGGTCCGCTGGGACCTGTGCATGGAGACCTTCCAGGAGCTCGGCGCGACCGCGCTGATCGAGGTCTGCCCGGGCGGCACCCTGACCGGGCTCGCCAAGCGCGCGCTGCCGGGTGTGAAGACCCTGGCGCTGAAGACCCCCGACGACCTCGACGCGGCTCGCGAGCTCATCGCAGAGCACGCCTCCGCCTAGGCCTAAGGAGCCGACAGAGCATGTCGAAGATCAGGCCCAGCAAGGGCGCCCCGTACGCGCGGATCCTGGGTGTGGGCGGCTACCGTCCCGTCCGGGTCGTGCCGAACGAGGTGATCCTCGAGACGATCGACTCCTCCGACGAGTGGATCCGCTCGCGCTCCGGCATCGAGACCCGCCACTGGGCCTCCGACGAGGAGACCGTCGCCGCGATGTCGATCGAGGCGTCCGGCAAGGCCATCGCCGACGCCGGGATCAACGCGGACCAGATCGGCGCCGTGGTCGTCTCGACCGTCTCGCACTTCAGCCAGACTCCGGCCGTCGCGACGGAGATCGCCGACAAGCTCGGCACGCAGAAGGCCGCCGCCTTCGACATCTCCGCCGGCTGCGCGGGCTTCGGCTACGGCCTCACGCTCGCCAAGGGCATGATCGTCGAGGGTTCCGCGGAGTACGTCCTCGTCATCGGCGTGGAGCGGCTGTCCGACCTGACCGACCTGGAGGACCGTGCGACGGCCTTCCTGTTCGGTGACGGCGCCGGCGCGGTCGTCGTGGGCCCCTCCGAGGAGCCGCACATCGGCCCGACCGTGTGGGGCAGCGAGGGCGACAAGGCCGGCACGATCAAGCAGACCGTGCCGTGGGACCGTTTCCGCATCGGCGACGTGTCGGAGCTTCCGCTCGACTCCAAGGGCGAGATCAAGTTCCCTGCGATCACGCAGGAGGGCCAGGCGGTGTTCCGCTGGGCCGTGTTCGAGATGGCGAAGGTCGCCCAGCAGGCGCTGGACGCGGCCGGAATCACCGCGGACGACCTGGACGTCTTCATTCCCCACCAGGCCAACGAGCGGATCATCGACTCGATGGTGAAGACGTTGAAACTGCCGCAGCACGTCACGGTCGCGCGTGACGTACGCACCACCGGCAACACCTCGGCCGCCTCGATCCCGCTCGCGATGGAGCGGCTTCTGGCGACCGGCGAGGCGAAGAGCGGCGACACCGCGCTCGTCATCGGCTTCGGGGCGGGTCTCGTGTACGCCGCGACGGTCGTTACCCTCCCCTAGGCACTCCGTGCCGGATCATCCGGTCCGTACGGAATACCGCCAACCCTCTCTGGATACACACCGAAGGAGCGCCTGACATGGCCGCCACTCAGGAAGAGATCGTCGAAGGTCTCGCCGAGATCGTGAACGAGATCGCCGGGATCCCCACCGAGGACGTCCAGCTGGACAAGTCCTTCACCGACGACCTGGACGTCGACTCGCTGTCCATGGTCGAGGTCGTCGTCGCCGCCGAAGAGCGCTTCGACGTCAAGATCCCGGACGACGACGTCAAGAACCTCAAGACCGTCGGCGACGCGACCGACTACATCCTCAAGCACCAGGCCTGATCCAGCGATCGGGCCTGGTTCGCCCGGCCCGGTCCACCGATCAGTCCGTTGCCCCGCCACCCGGCGGTGGCGCCGCTGAATCCTCGTATTTGGAGAAAGAATTCCCGTGAGCTCGACCAATCGCACCGTGGTCGTCACCGGTATCGGCGCAACCACACCGCTGGGTGGCGACGCAGCCTCTACCTGGGAGGGCCTCGTCGCCGGCAAGTCCGGTGTCCGCGCCCTGGAGCAGGACTGGGCCGCCGACCAGGCGGTCCGTATCGCGGCGCAGATCGCCGTGGAGCCGGGCGAGGTCATCCCCCGCCCGCAGGCCCGCCGTCTCGACCGCTCGGCGCAGTTCGCTCTGATCGCCGCCAAGGAAGCCTGGGCCGACGCCGGTTTCACCGACAAGGCCGGCGACGACGCCTCCGTCGACCCGGACCGGCTCGGCACCGTCATCGCCTCCGGCATCGGTGGCGTGACGACGCTGCTCGACCAGTACGACGTGCTGAAGGAGAAGGGCGTCCGCCGCGTCTCCCCGCACACCGTTCCCATGCTCATGCCGAACGGCCCGTCCGCCAACGTGGGCCTGCTCGTCGGCGCCCGCGCCGGCGTGCACACCCCCGTCTCGGCCTGCGCCTCGGGCGCCGAGGCCATCGGCTACGCCATCGAGATGATCCGCACCGGGCGCGCCGACGTCGTCGTCGCCGGTGGTACGGAGGCGGCGATCCACCCGCTGCCCATCGCCGCGTTCGGCAACATGATGGCGATGTCCAAGAACAACGACGACCCGCAGGGCGCCTCGCGCCCCTACGACGTGGCCCGTGACGGCTTCGTCCTCGGTGAGGGCGCCGGCGTCCTCGTCCTGGAGTCCGCCGAGCACGCCGCGGCGCGCGGGGCCCGGGTGTACGCGGAGGCGGTCGGCCAGGGCATCTCCGCCGACGGCCACGACATCGTGCAGCCGGAGCCGGAGGGGCGCGGCATCTCCCGCGCCCTGCAGAACCTGCTCGACAACACCGACCTGGACCCGGCCGAGATCGTGCACGTGAACGCGCACGCGACCTCGACGCCCGCCGGTGACGTGGCGGAACTGAAGGCGCTGCGCAAGGTCTTCGGTGACGAGGCCGACCACATGGCGGTCTCCGCGACCAAGTCGATGACCGGTCATCTCCTCGGTGGCGCGGGGGGTGTGGAGTCGGTGGCGTCGGTGCTGGCGCTGTACAACCGGATCGCTCCGCCGACCATCAACGTGGAGAACCTCGACCCCGAGGCCGAGGCGAACGCCGACATCGTGCGCGGGGAGGCTCGCAAGCTGCCTGTCGAGGGCCGCATCGCGGCCCTGAACGACTCGTTCGGGTTCGGTGGGCACAACGTGGTGCTGGCGTTCCGTACGATCTGAGATGTGCGGTAGTTGTACTGAACGGGTGTGGCCCGGACTCCCTGGTGGAGTTCGGGCCACATTCGCTTGTTCGTCGGGTGCGGGGCGGTGGGGGCTCGTCGCGCCCACGCGGCGGAGCCGCATAGGTCACAGCCCCGCGCCCCTTTGGGGCGCGTCAGACCACCTGGTGGAGCCAGCGGACCGGAGCGCCCTCGCCTGCGTAGCGGAAGGGTTCCAGCTCGTCGTCCCAGGGCTTGCCCAGGAGTTTGGCGAGGTCGGACTCCAGGTCGCTCTCGCCCCGCTGGGAGCGCAGGAGGGCGGCGCGCAGGCGGTCCTCGGGGATCAGGATGTCGCCGTGGATTCCGGTGACGGCGTGGAAGATGCCCAGTTCGGGGGTGCAGCTGTAGCGCTCGCCCTCGGCCGTGGGGCAGGGTTCGGCGGTGACCTCGAAGCGCAGCATCTGCCAGCCGCGCAGCGCGGAGGCCAGCTTGGAGGCGGTGCCCACCTCGCCCTTCCAGGAGAACTCGGATCTCCAGGTGCCCGGCGCGGCGGGCTGCCGGATCCAGTCGAGGTTGACGCGGGTACCGAGCACGCCCGCGACCGCCCACTCGACGTGCGGGCACAGCGCGCGGGGCGCGGAGTGCACGTAGAGAACTCCACGTGTCGTCACTGGGGCCTCCGGACAGAGCGAGACATCTTGTAACTTAGCGGAACGGCAGTGGCAGGGCGGCCACGTGGCGAGGCTACCGTGCGGCGGCGCAAGGAGTGTGACGTACCGTCGGTCCCAGCGCCCAGAAACATTGAGGTTTCACCCAAGGGGACGCGGTGCGACCGGTTGTGTACTGCGGGGTGTCGGCCAACCGTGTCGCATGGGTGCTGAGCAATGGTGCTGAGCAATCGTGCTTGACGAACGAGGGGACCAGGGGATGCGTCACAGGAGTCACCGTTCTCGGGCCGTCCTGGCCATCGCGTCGGCGGCTCTCCTCGGTGTCGCCGTCACCGGCTGCGACGCCGTCGGTGACAACTCCCCGGCGCCCGGGGGCACGACGGCCAAGGCGTTCCCGAAGCCGGCCCCCGCCTGGGACCGCAGCCCGAAGTCGATGGCCGCCGTCGGGGACTCCATCACCCGCGGCTTCGACGCGTGCACCGTGCTGTCCGACTGTCCGGAGGTGTCCTGGGCGACGGGCAGCGACACGAAGGTCAAGAGCCTCGCCGTACGGCTGCTCGGGCAGGCCGGGGCCGCCGAACGCAGCTGGAACTACGCGGTGACCGGCGCCCGGATGGCGGATCTCCCCGACCAGATGGCAAAGGCCGTCACGAACAAGCCGGAGCTGGTGACCGTGATGGCGGGCGCGAACGACGCCTGCCGCTCGTCGGTGTCGGCGATGACACCCGTCGCCGAGTTCCGCGCCGAGTTCGAGGACGCCATGGACACGCTGCGCCATGCGCTGCCCAAGACCCAGGTGTACGTGTCGAGCGTGCCGGATCTGAAGCGGTTGTGGTCCGAGGGGCGGAGCAACCCGCTGGGCAAGCAGATCTGGAAGCTGGGCATCTGCCCCTCGATGCTGAGCGACGCGGACTCGCTGACCACGGCGGCGATGCGGCGGCGCACGACGGTGCAGGACCGGGTGGAGGCGTACAACCAGGTCCTGAAGGAGGTGTGCGCCAAGGACCAGCACTGCCGCTTCGACGGGGGCGCGGTCTTCGACTACCGCTTCGGCACGGACCAGCTGAGCCACTGGGACTGGTTCCACCCGAGCAGGGACGGGCAGGCGCGGCTCGCGGAGATGGCCTACCGGGTGGTGACGGCGACGAAGCCGGTGAGCTAGGACCTGTCGTTCGGATCCTTGGCCTAGGCCCTGTCGTCAAATTCCCGTCTGCCCCGCGACGCCATGCACGCACTCTCACCGCACCAGGCACAGACCCAAGTACGTCCAGTACGAGGG
>NZ_JBEYFS010000247.1:0-16844 GCF_040634475.1 Streptomyces sp. NPDC007095 | reverse complement strand
GGTCGCGCAGTTCGCCGCGCCCCTGACAGCCTCGGTCGTCCGGGGCTGGAGGGGCGCGGGTCCTGCCCCGCCCACCCGCCCGCGTCTTCAGCCCGTCCGGCGTTCGAGAACGAGGCCGGAGGCCGGAGGCCACCCACCCCGGCCCGGCCGCATTTTTCAGCCTCTCCGGCGTTTGAGGACGAGCCCTTCGAGCGATCGGAGGTCCGGGGGCCGAGCCCCTGGGGGATGGGACGGGCAGGGGCGGCGGAGGTGAGGGAAGGTGGTTGTGGTTGCCGGGGTGCTCGGCCGGGTGTCAGCCACCCGGTGTCGGCGAAGCCGCGTCCGGGCGGCTGAGGACCGGCGCCGTCGCCGACGCCTCCTGGAGCTCCAGGACCCACACCTCGTTGGCACCCTCACGCAGCACCGGCCCGGGAACGTACAACGACCGCTGCGGCCCCACCGACCAGTACCGCCCGAGATCGAACCCGTTGACCCACACGAACCCCCGCGTCCAGCCCGGAAGTTCGAGGAAGGCGTCCCCGGCGCCACGCACCTCCACGGTGCCCCGGTACAGCCCGCGACCGCCCTCCGCAGGCAACCCCCCGAACGGCACCCGCCCCACGCCCCCACCGTCGAACGCGTCAAGACGCAGCCCCCGCGCCCGCACCCCGTGCAGGTACTGCCGCTCGTGCAGAATCCCCCCGGTGATGCCCTTCGGCTCACCCGAACGCGGACCGTAGTTGACCCTCCCCAGGGACTCCACCCACGCCTCCACGCGCGCGTGCCCCGCGACAGGCTCCTTGAGTCCCGGGTCCTCCTCGGTGAGCACCCCGGCCGCCGCGCCGTCGACGTACACCACCGCCAGGTCCCGCAGCCCGCGCAGCAGGAGGGGGTACGGCCCCCGCGGGCCGGGGACGGTCACCTCGTACTTCACCAGGCCCCGGTCGACGTCCAGTTCCTCGAAGGTGGGCGGGACGGGGTACTCGGCGTCCCGGCCGCCCAGTGTCTCCAGCACGGCGTCCAGGGCGGCCCATTCTCGAAGGTCCACGGTCGCCCCCGCACCGAGCGGCGCGGGCGCGGGCGGCAGCTCCGGCAACGGTCCGTCCGCGTACGCGGCCAGGATCTCCCTGAAGCGCCAGAACTTCTCGGTGGGGCGCCCCAGTTCGTCGATGGGCGCGTCGTAGTCGTAGGAGGTGACGTCCGGCTCCAAGGGGCCCTCGTGCAGCGCGCCCCCGCCGCGGTTCGCCCCCGCCCAGCCCGCGAAGCTGGTACCCCCGTGCGCCATGTACAGGTTGACCGAAGCCCCGCACTCCAGGATCTCGCGCAGCGCCTGTGCCGCGTCCCCGGCATCCCGTACGACATGCTCGCCGCCCCAGTGGTCGAACCAGCCGCACCAGAACTCCATGCACATCAGCGGCCCCTCGGGCCGGTGCCGGCGCAGCACCTCGAAGGCCGCGCGTGCGCGGGAGCCGAAGTTGACGGTCGCGAGGACACCGGGGATCGAACCGCCGCCCAGCATGTGGTCCTCGGGACCGTCCGAGGTGACCAGCGGAACGCTCACGCCCTTGGCCCGCAGCACGTCCGCCAGGCGCCGCAGATACACCTGGTCGGAGCCGTAACTGCCGTACTCGTTCTCGACCTGCACCATCAGCACCGGCCCGCCGCGGTCGATCTGCCGCGGCACGATCTCGTGCAGCACCTGGTGGAACCAGTGCTCCACGTGCCCCATGTACTCCTCGTCCCTGGTGCGGAGCCTCCCCGTCAGCCAGTGCGGCAGCCCCCCGTTCTCCCACTCCGCGCAGATGTACGGGCCGGGGCGCACGATCGCCCACAGGCCGGCCTCCCGTACGGCGTCCAGGAACCGGCCCAGCGCCTGTACGTCCCGGTACTCGCCCGGGCGCGGCTCGTGCAGATTCCACGGGACGTACGTCTCCACACAGTTGAGCCCCATCGCCCGCAGCATCCCCAGCCGATGCCCCCACTGCTCCTCGTGCACCCGGAAGTAGTGCAACGCGCCGGACAGCAGCCGCACCGGGCGCCCGTCCAGCAGAAAATCCGTGTCCCCCACCGTGAACTCGCTCATGCGCTCACCCTCACCCCTGGCGGCGGGCCGGGTCCATGGACAAAGATCAGCTCTGGTTGGACCGAAGAGTGACGCCGGCGGCAAGGACGCGAAGGAGGCAAGGGGCGCGGATGTACCACACCTGGATGCGCTATTTCTCCCCCGCTCCCGTCCACCACCGGCTCGGCCTCGCCTGCCTCGGCGTGGGCCTCCAGCACGGCGAACTGCCCACCGTCGGGCCCCGCACCCTCGACCACCACGTGGCCGTCGTCGTCAGCGCGGGCGGCGGCTGGTTCCGGGGCCCCGACGGACACCACCACACCGTCACCGCGCCCGCCCTGCTCTGGCTCACCCCCGGCGTACCCCACCACTACGGGCCCGACCCCAGCTGGGACGAGTGCTTCGTCGACTTCACCGGGCCCGCCACCGCCACATACACCGAACTCGGCTACATCGAACCCGACCGCCCCGTCGTGCCGCTCTCCGACGCCACCGGCGCCCGCGCCACCGTCGGCCGCATCGCCCGCGCCGCCCGCCGCGGCAACCCCCTCCTCGAAGTCGAGACAGGCGCAGCCGTCCACGAACTGCTCGTCGCACTGCGCCGTGCCCGCGCCGACCTCGCCCCCGACGGCGACCCCGTCCTGCACGCCCTCGCCCGTGACGCGTTCCAGCCACTGTCCGTCGCCGAGCACGCGGCCCGCCACGGCATGACCCCCGCCGAACTGCGCGCCGCCGTCCGCCGCGGCGCCGGCCGCAGCCCCAAGGACTATCTCCTCGGCATCCGCCTGGGCCGCGCCAAGGAACTCCTCGCCGCCACCGAACTCCCCGTCGCCGCGGTCGCCCGACGCGTCGGCTACGACGACCCCGCCTACTTCTCCCGCCTGTTCACCCGCCGTGTCGGCATGGCCCCCGTCCGCTTCCGCGAACAGCAGGGCCGCACCCTCCCCGGCGGCTGGAGCGACCACATACCCGACCCCGACGATCCGCCCATGATCGAGCCCCGGCACGCCACGTAGGGTTGGACCCCATGACCACCAGCAACACCGGCAACACGAACGACGCGGCGAGCGACGAGGTCGACCCCGCCGTGCGCGCGGAACTCGCCCGGCTGCGCGACAGCATCGACAACATCGACGCCGCCGTCGTCCACATGCTCGCCGAACGCTTCAAATGCACCCAACAGGTCGGGCATCTCAAGGCCGCCCACCAACTGCCGCCCGCCGACCCGTCCCGCGAGGCCCACCAGATCGCCCGGCTGCGCCGCCTCGCCGAGAGCGCCAAGCTGGATCCGGCCTTCGCGGAAAAGTTGCTGAATTTCATCATCGCCGAGGTCATCCGCCACCACGAGAGCATCGCGGACGGCGCCGGGCGCGGCGCGTCGGCCACGGGGGAGTGACACCGGGCGCCCCCAGCGTGCATCCTGCGTGAGCACTCCCTGTCAGGTGTCAGGCCAATGGCACATGCCGGCCGACCGTCCGTACGGGCCCCAGGGCACCCGCCACCCGTGGCACCCGCCACCCGCCCGTACCGGGCCGGGCCGGCATGTGGCCGATCGAGGGGACGTCGGGCCATGCAGTCGGATGCCAAGATCCTCATCGTCGACGACCACGAGGACACGCTGTACGCGCTCGAAAGCGCCCTCGCCCCGCTGGGCCACCTCGTGACCCGCGCGACCAGCGGCGACGACGCCCTCAAGGAAGTGCTGCGCGGCCAGGTCGGACTGCTCCTCCTCGACGTGCGCATGCCCGGCGTCGGCGGCCTCGACGTCGTGCGGTACATGCGCCGCGTGGAACAGACCCAGCACATCCCGGTCATCCTGCTCACCGGCTTCGGACCGGACACCGAACTGTCCGCCACCGCGTTCGCCCTCGGCGTCGCCGACCTCGTCATGAAACCCGTCGACCCCTGGACCCTGCGCACCAAGGTCCGCTACCTGTACGACACGCACCAGCGCCACCGGGCCCTGCAGGCGGAGGTGCGCGAGTTACGCGCCCGGACCAGGAAACGCGCCTCACCGCCCACTCCGGGCCGCCCCCGCCCCGACACCCGCGTCCCCCCGCAACGCGACGGCCACACCGACGCACGGGACACACGGGAGGTACAGGACGCACGGGACACACGGGAGCAGGACCGCACCGCCTGAGTACGCCGACCCCGCCGTGTCCATGCCGGACAAACGCCATATACCGGGCCACCCCTGTGTCCTGTCCGAGCCATCAGGCAGCATGTCCCCCATGTCCGTACTGACGCGCGACGAAGCGCAGACCCGTGCCCAGCTCCTCGACGTCCACCACTACGGGATCGCACTCGACGTGACCCGCGGGGACGAGACCTTCGACTCCCTGACCGTCATCCGGTTCACCGCCCGCGCCGACGCGGACACCTTCGTCGAGCTGAAGCCCGCCGAGCTGCGCTCCGTCACCCTCGACGGACAGCCCCTCGACCCCGAGACCCTCGACGAGAACCGGCTGCCCCTCAAGAGCCTCACCGCGGGCGAGCACGAACTGCGCGTCGACGCACGGATGCGCTACTCCCGCACCGGCGAGGGCATGCACCGCTTCACCGACCCCACCGACGGCGAGACCTACGTCTACACCCAGCTGTTCATGGAAGACGTCCAGCGTGTCTTCGCCGCCTTCGACCAGCCCGACCTGAAGGCCGTCTTCGAACTCTCCGTGACCGCCCCCGACGGCTGGACCGTCCTCGCCAACGGCGTCACCGAACACCTGGGGGAGGGCCGCTGGCAGGTCGCCCCCACCCCACTGATCTCCACCTACCTCGTCGCCGTCGCCGCCGGCCCCTGGCACTCCGTCCGCACCGAGCACCGCGGCCTGCCCTTCGGCATCCACTGCCGCCGCTCGCTCGCCCCCTACCTCGACGCCGACGCCGACGAGATCCTCGACGTCACCCGCGCCTGCTTCGACCGCTACCACGAGAAGTTCGACGAGCCCTACCCCTTCGACTCCTACGACCAGGCGTTCGTCCCCGAGTTCAACGCCGGCGCCATGGAGAACCCCGGCCTCGTCACCTTCCGCGACGAGTTCGTCTACCGCTCCGCCGTCACCGACACCGAACGCCAGACCCGCGCCATGGTCATCGCCCACGAAATGGCCCACATGTGGTTCGGCGACCTCGTCACCCTGCGCTGGTGGGACGACATCTGGCTGAACGAGTCCTTCGCCGAGTACATGGGCTACCAGACCCTCACCGAAGCCACCCGCTTCACCGACACCTGGACCGACTTCGGCGTCACCCGCAAACCCTGGGGCTACGACGCCGACCAGCGCCCCTCCACCCACCCCGTCGCCCCCGACCCGGACGCCGTCCCCGACACCGCGTCCGCCATGCTCAACTTCGACGGCATCTCCTACGCCAAGGGCGCCTCCGCCCTGCGTCAACTCGTCACCTGGCTCGGCGAGAAGGACTTCCTCGCGGGCATCAACACCCACTTCGCCCGCCACAAGTTCGCCAACGCCACCCTCGCCGACTTCATCGACAACCTCGCCTCCGCCACCGAACGCGACGTCCACGCCTGGGCCGACTCCTGGTTGCGCACCACCGGCGTCGACACCCTCACCCCCACCCTCACCGCCGGACCCGACGGCACCTACACCCTCACCGTCGAACACCACGGCAGCCGCCCGCACCGCATCGCCGTCGGCCTCTACGACAACGACCTCGGCGGCGAAGGCCGCCTCACCCTGCGCGACCGCCTCGAAGCCGACGTCCCGGGAACCGAGCCGACCGTGATCGGCAAGCGCCCCGCCCTGCTGCTCCTCAATGACGGCGACCTCTCGTACGCCAAGGTCCGCTTCGACCCCGAGTCCTTCCAGGCCGTGCGCACCGCCCTCGCCGGACTGCCCGAGCCCCTCACCCGCGCGGTTGTCTGGAACGCCCTGCGCGACGCCGTCCGTGACGGCGAACTGCCCGCCATGGCCTACATCGACGCCGCCCGTGCCCACCTCCCGCACGAGAACGA
The DNA here is from genome assembly GCF_040634475.1 of Streptomyces sp. NPDC007095. Classification (NCBI taxonomy): domain Bacteria; kingdom Bacillati; phylum Actinomycetota; class Actinomycetes; order Kitasatosporales; family Streptomycetaceae; genus Streptomyces; species Streptomyces sp. NPDC007095. The sequence goes on along the minus strand of NZ_JBEYFS010000247.1, from coordinate 10,824 downwards.
CCTCGCCCTCGTCCAGGGCGTCCTGTCGTTCGCCACCGCCCAGGTCGCCGACCGCTACCTCCCCGCCGAGGACCGCCCCACCGCCCTCGCCACCCTCACCGACCTCTGCCGCGACCTCATCCGCCGCACCGAGGACGGCTCCCACCCCGGCCTGCGCCTCACCGCCGTACGCCACTACATCGACGTCGCCGCCCACCCCGACACCATCAGCGCCTGGTTCTCCGAAGGCACCGTCCCCGGCGGACCCGAACTCGACCCCGAACTGCGCTGGCGCATCCTCGGCCGGCTCGCCGTCCTCGGCGCCATCGACGACGCCGTCATCGAGGCCGAACTCGTCCAGGACCCCAGCGCCACCGGACAGGAAGGCGCAGCCCGCTGCCGTGCCGCGCTGCCCGACCCCGAGGCCAAGCGCCGCGCCTGGGAGGAGATGTTCACCTCCGACCACCTTTCCAACTACCTCTTCACCGCCACCGCCCAGGGCTTCTGGCAGCCCGAACAGACCCAGCTCGTCCGGGAGTACGTCGAGCGCTACTGGACCGACGCCGTCGCCGTCGCCGCGCGTCGCGGCCCCGCCATCGCCGACGCCGCCGGGCGCTACGCGTTCCCCGTCCACGCCATCACCCCCGAAACCCTCGCCCTCGGCGAGGCGTGCCTTCGCGACGCCGACCTCATCCCCGCCCTCCGCCGCAAAATCGTCGACCAACTCGACGACCTCGCACGCGCCTTGAAGGTACGAACCGCATAACGGGCGGCCGGTGGCTTGGGCGGGGCTACGCCCCGATTCCCCGCCCGCCCCTGGTCTTTCGGCTGCGGGCCCGGTGGGGGGCTCGTCGCGCGGTTCCCAGCGCGCCTCTGAAAGCTCGGGGGGCGTCCGGTGTTCCACGGCGAGGCCGGGGGTCGATGCCCCGCCCGCCCCGGCCCGCGTCTTCAGCCCGTCCGGCGTTTGAGGACGAGGCCGTTCAGACCGACAGGGGGTCTGGGGGCGCAGCCCCCGGGGATGATGGGGGTCCCCCCTGCTCGAGCGAAGCCGAGAGCTTGGGGGAGGGTAGGGGCGGCGGGGGCGAGGAAAGGTGGTTCCCGTCCCGGCGTGGCGTCTAATGCCGCAACAGGCAACGTTCGCCCCGTCGCGACGCCCGGCACGCACTCTCGCCGCACCGGCCGAAAGCCCAAGTACGTCCAGTACGAGGACTTCCGGCCGGCACGCCGAGAGCACGCACCGGACGCCGCTCCTTGACGGGCAAACGTTGCCTGCCGCGGCACTAGCAGCTCCACCCCCCACCCACATTTCCTCCGCCCACCAGTACCCCCATTCGGGTCGGATCGTTGACCTTTCAGGGCGCGCAGGCCCATCCCCGTACAGGCTGGTACTCCCCCTGCCGCGCGCCCACCGGAGGACACCTCATGAGCACGCCGCCCCTCGCCTCAGGCCCCGAAGGTCCCGGCGCGCTGCGGCCGCTGCTCGACACCGTCCTCGACGCACTGCGCGAGGGCGGCGAGGCCCGCGGGGGACCGCTGCCCGCAGGCGGACCGGAGAGCGTGGCCCGGCGCGTACGGGACGCGGTCGGTGACGTACTGCCCGAGCAGGGCACCGAAGACGCCCTGCGCGTCCTCGTACGGGCTCTCGCCGAGGGCGCGGCCGACCCCGCCGACCCCCTGTGCGCCGCCCACCTGCACTGCCCACCCCTCGCCGTCGCCACCGCCGCCGACCTCGCCGCCTCCACCCTCAACCCCTCCATGGACTCCTGGGACCAGGCCCCGGCCGCCTCGGAACTGGAGGCACTCGTCACCCGGGCCCTGGCCCAGGAGATCGGCGCCGACGACGCCCTGGTCACCACCGGCGGCACCGAGTCCAACCAACTCGCCCTCCTCCTCGCCCGGGAGGCACACGCCGGCGTGCGGCTCATCCACGGCGCCAACGCCCACCACTCCCTGCCCCGCGCCGCCTGGCTCCTCGGCCTGCCCGACCCCGTCGTCGTCCCCGCCCCCGCCGGCACCATGGACCTCGCCGCCCTCGACGAGGCCCTCACCGAACTCCAAGGCCTCCGCGGCTCCCTCCTCGTAGCCGCCACCGCCGGCACCACCGACGCCGGACTCATCGACCCCCTGCCCGACATCGCCGACCTCTGCGAAGCCCACGGCACCCGCCTCCACATCGACGCCGCCTACGGCGGAGGCCTCCTCTTCAGCGACCACCACCGCGGCAAACTCGACGGACTCGACCGCGCCCACACCGTCACCCTCGACCTGCACAAACTCGGCTGGCAGCCCGTCGCCGCAGGCCTCCTCGTCGTCAAGGACCCCCACGACCTCGACGCCCTGAGCCACCGCGCCGACTACCTCAACGCCGACGACGACACCGAAGCGGGCCTCCCCGACCTCCTCGGCCGCTCCCTGCGCACCACCCGACGCCCCGACATCCTCAAAGTCGCCGTCACCCTCAAAACCCTGGGGCGAGCGGGACTCGGCGCGCTCGTCGACCAGGTCTGCGCCCGCGCCGTCGAACTGGCGGACCTCGTCGAAGCACACCCCGGCTTCGAGCTCTACGACCCGCCCACCCTCAGCACGGTCCTGTTCCGCCCCGCCGAGGCCTCCGACGAAGCCGTCGCCGCCGTACGCCGCACCCTGCTCCACGAAGGACGCGCCGTCCTCGGCCGAGCCCTGCTCGACGACCGGCTCTGGCTCAAAGCCACCCTCCTCAATCCCCACACCCGGCCGGGCGACCTGGCCGCGCTCCTGAAACTGGTGGAAGGACACACACCCCGATGAGCCCGACGCCCCTCCCCCCACCCCACGAGTCCGACGCGCCCCGGGACCTCGTGGGCATCGGCATCGGCCCGTTCAACCTCTCCCTCGCCGCCCTCGCCCACCCCCTCCCCGAACTCGACAGCGTCTTCTACGAACAACGCCCCGGCTTCGACTGGCACCCTGGCCTGCTCATCGACGGCGCCACCCTCCAAGTCCCCTTCCTCGCCGACCTGGTCACCCTCGCCGACCCCGCCAGCCCCTGGTCCTTCCTCAACTACCTCAAGGACCGCGACCGCCTCTTCCCCTTCTACTTCGCCGAGCGCTTCCACATGCAGCGCGCCGAGTACGACGCCTACTGCCGCTGGGTCGCGGGCCGCCTCCCCGGACTCCACTTCGGCCACCAGGTCGACGTCGTCCGCTGGAACCCCGAACGCACCCTGTTCGAAGTCGACTTCACCCAGCTCGACAGCGAGGGAGAAGCCGAGGCCCTGGGCCGGACCTACGCCCGCAACATCGTCCTCGGCGTCGGCACCGCACCCCACATCCCCGAGCCACTCAAACCCCTCGTCGATGCCCCCGGCGTCCCCGTCATCCACGCCGCGGACTACCTCGCCCACCGCGAACGCTTCCTCACCGCCGAACACATCACCGTCATCGGCGCGGGGCAGTCCGGCGCCGAGGTCTTCCTCGACCTCCTGCGCAACCGGCCCGCCGGCCGCGAGAAGATCCACTGGCTCGCCCGCACCGAGGCCTTCGCGCCGATGGAGTACTCCAAGCTCGGCCTCGAACACTTCACCCCCGACTACACCCGCTACTTCCACGCCCTCACCGAGCCCGTACGCGACCGGCTCGTCGCCGCCCAATGGCAACTCCACAAGGGCATCGACGCCGACACCATCGCCGCCATCCACGACGAGCTCTACCGCCGCACCCTCCACGGCGGCTGGCCCGACGCCGTCCTCACCCCCGCCGTCACCGTCCGCACCGCGGGCAGCGTCGCCACCACCAAGGTCGAACTCCACCTCGAACACGGCCAGCAGGGCGCCCGTACCCGCCTCATCACCGACGCCGTGGTCCTCGCCACCGGCTACCGCGAACGTCCCCTCGGCCAGATCCTCGCCGGACTCGACCCCTACCTGCGCCGCGACTACGCCGAACGCCCCCGCATCGACGACCAGTTCCGCCTGCTCCTCGACCCCTCCGTCACCGGCCGCGTCCATGTCCAGAACGCCGAACTCCACACCCACGGCGTCGGCGCCCCCGACCTCGGACTCGCCGCCTGGCGCAGCGCCACCATCCTCAACTCGCTCACGGGCAAGGACCCCTACCCGCTCCCGCGCCGCACGGCCTTCACCACCTTCGGACTCGACCCCCACTCCCAGGTCCCGCCCGCCCGCCACACCGCCCAGACCCTCACCCCGCTCGCCGACGGACGGTAAGAAGAAGACCCCGGACACGCGTCCGGGGTCCAGAAGACAGGCAGGCCAGAAGACAGGCAGGCTAGAAGACAGGCGTGCCGTCCCGCGTGAGCTTCCAGTCCACCGAAGCGAACTCCTTCGGGTCGAGCACACCCTTCGCGGTCACCCACTCGGAGATCCGCGTACGGATCTCCGTCGACTCCGACCAGACCTCCTTCGCGGACGCCACATGCGGGAAGGCACCGCCACCGTTCGCCCGGTAGTTGTTCACCGCGAACACGAACTGCTGCGCGTCGTCCAGCGCCGCACCGTTGTACGTCAGGTTCTTGATCCGCGAACCCTCCGCCTGCGCGATGTCGATGTCGTACCGGAGCCCCGACACATAGTCGTAGTTGTAGTCCGGACGGTTGTTCGCGTTGGTCAGCTTCTCCGTGTCGATCACTGCACCGGCCGCCGTCCGCACGAAGTAGTTCGCCGAGTACTCCAGGTACGCCCGCACCTGCGCCCCCGTCAGCACCTTCGCGACCAGCGTGTTGTCGTACACGTAAAGGCTCGACAGATCCCGGATCGTCACCTTGCCGGCCGGGATCTCGGAGGTGCGCGAGAACGGCGAGGCCTGCGCGATGACGGGCAGCGACGCGTACTCCGTGCCGACCAGCGCCGCCTTGACCACGTCCTCCTGCACCTTGGTGATCAGGTCGATGATCGGGGCGTCCTTGTAACGCGCCTCGACCGTAGTCAGCGTGTCCGTGGCCGTGCCGACGACCTGGTTGACGTACGCCACCACCAGATCGTGCTCGTCCTTCAGCAGCCGGGTGATCTTCGGGTCGTCGGCGACCGAGTTCGAGTTGCGGACCGCGGCCGCCACCGACTCGACCTGCCACTTCCCCTTCTCGAAGACCAGCTCGAAGTCGAACACCGACAGCCGCTCCGCATACGCCAGCGGCTCCGACAGCACCACCGTCCTGCCGGTCTTGGCGTTGGTGACCTTCAGCTCCGGGATCTCCACGTGCGCGTGCCCGACGAGAATCGCGTCGATCCCCGGCACCTGCTGGGCGACGAGCGCCGCCGAGTTCTCGACGTACGGCAGCTGGTCACCGTAGGAGGACGTGCCGGACGAACCGGAGTGCGCCGACACGACGACCACGTCCGCACCCATCGACCGCAGCTTCGGCACCCACTTCGCCGCCTGCTCCTCCAGACCAGGGAACGTCAACTTCCCCTGGACGTAAGCCTTGTCCCAGATCGCGATACCCGGGTTCGTCAGACCGAGCACCGCCACCTTCACCGACGGCGCACCCGGCACGTGGAACGTCTTCATGAAGTACGGCGGGAAAGCCGGCTTCAGCGTCTTCGCGTCCAGCGCGTTCGCACCCAGCAGCGGGAAGCGGCACTGCGACTCGAACTTCCGCAGCGTCTCGATGCCGTAGTTGAACTCGTGGTTGCCCAGCGCCACCGCGTCATAGCCGATCGCGTTCATCGCCTGCGCCATCGGGTGCACCGGACCGCCCTTGGCGGTGATCGGGTCCACCTTCGCGTAGTAGTACGTCAGCGGGGTGCCCTGAATCGTGTCGCCCGCGTCCAGAAGGAGGGTGTTGCAACGCCCCTTCTCCTTGCGGATCTCGTTCACCAGCGTCGAGATCCGCGCCAGACCCTGCGCGTTGCCCGCCGTGTCCGTGTACTCCGCGTCCTTGAAGTAGTCCCAGTTGAAGACATGTCCGTGCAGATCCGTCGTGCCCATGACGGTGAGGGAGTACCGCTTCACAGGCTTCTTCCCACCCCCTGCCGCCGCCGAGGTGGCCGCCTGCGCGGACGGAGCCGCGACCGCACCGGTCAACGCCACCCCCGCACCCGTCACGGCGGACTTCTTCAGGAACTTCCGGCGGTTCAACGGCATGTCTATGGCTCCTCGGGAAACGGTCAACGACGCGCGTAGATTCTGACCCACACATGACACTCCAGAACAGGTCCTGGAGGTTTCCATCTGGTGACCACCGGGCACCACGACCACCCTTCCGGTGACAGAGTGGGGCGTATGGCCCCCACCGCAGAGGAACCCCGATCCGCAGTCCCCTACGGAACCCCCGAATCACCCCGCATCGCCGTCCGCGGCGAAGCCCACCTCGAAGTCGACCCCGAGATCGCCCGCATCGGCATCACCGTCAGCGCCCGCGGCACCGACCGGCGCGAGGCCCTCGCCGACCTCACCCGCCGCAACACCACCGCCATGGACCTCGTGAAGTCCTACGGAGACGCCGTCGAACGCCTCGAAACCGGCGCCTTCTCGATCAGTCCGGAACTCACCAAACACGGCCGCGGCGAACGTATCCGCGCCTACCACGGCCGCGTCCACCTCACCGCCGAACTCACCGACTTCACCGCACTCGGCGAGCTGACGACACGCCTCGCGGATCTCGACCTCACCCGGGTCGACGGCCCCTGGTGGGCCCTGCGCCCCGACTCGCCCTCCCACCGCCAAGCCCGACAGCAGGCGGTCCGCGAAGCCGTCCAACGGGCTCGCGAATACGCCGAAGCCCTCGGCACCACCCTCGCCGCCCTCGTCGAACTCGCCGACATCGGCGCCGAGAACGCCCAGCCCTACCCCGCGGCCCCCGGCCGCGCCATGCGCTCCATGTCCTTCGCCGGCGGCGCCCCCGAAGAAGCCGCCCCCCTCGACCTCGAACCCGAACGCCAACACGTCTACGCCCAGGTCAATGCCCGATTCACGATGGCACCGCCGGAACTGTAAAGCGCGGACCGGTCGCCATTAAGTACCGACGCGCTCATCAGAGCACCCCCGCGCACAATTCAACTGTTGTCAATAAGGCTTCACGTAAAGGTTGTTGAGTAGTCATGCTGGACCAATTCTCTACCGACCGGTAAGGCCTAGGCTCAAACCATGCGCCGAGCAAAAATCGTCTGTACATTGGGCCCCGCCACCGACTCGTACGACCAGCTCAAAGCCCTGGTCGACGCCGGAATGGACGTAGCCCGCTTCAACCTCAGCCACGGCACCTACGCCGAACACGAGGAGCGCTACCAGCGCGTGCGAAAGGCCTCCGACGAGACCGGCCGCAGCGTCGGACTGCTCGCCGACCTTCAAGGCCCGAAGATCCGACTCGGCCGCTTCACCGAAGGCCCCGTACTCCTTGAACGCGGAGACACCTTCACCATCACCGTCGAAGAAGGCGCCGAGGGCGACCGCCTCACCTGCGGCACGACGTACTCGGGCCTCGCGGCCGACGTCACCCCCGGCGAACGCATCCTCGTCGACGACGGCAAGGTCTGCCTCGAAGTCACCGCCGTCGACGGCCCCCGCGTCCACACCACCGTCGTCGAAGGAGGCATGGTCTCCGACCACAAGGGCCTCAACCTCCCCGGCGTCGCCGTCTCCGTCCCCGCCCTCTCCGACAAGGACGAAGCGGACCTCCGCTGGGCCCTGCGCACCGGCTTCGACGTCATCGCCCTCTCCTTCGTCCGCAGCGGCCGCGACATCGACGACGTCCACCGCATCATGGACGAGGAAGGCCGCCGCCTCCCCGTCATCGCCAAGGTCGAGAAGCCCCAGGCGGTCGACGCGATCGACGACATCGTCGCCGCCTTCGACGGCATCATGGTCGCCCGCGGCGACCTGGGCGTCGAAATGCCCCTCGAACAGGTCCCGATCGTCCAGAAGCGCGCCATCAAGCTGGCCAAGCGCAACGCCAAGCCGGTCATCGTCGCCACCCAGATGCTCGACTCGATGATCGACAACTCCCGCCCCACCCGAGCCGAGGCGTCCGACGTCGCCAACGCCGTCATCGACGGCACGGACGCCGTGATGCTCTCCGGCGAGACGAGCGTCGGCAAATACCCCGTGGAAACCGTCCGGACGATGTCCCGCATCGTCGAGGCCGCCGAGGAGGACATCCTCGCCAAGGGCCTGCCGCCCCTGACCGACCGCAACAAGCCCCGCACCCACGGCGGTGCGGTCGCCCGCGCGGCGGCGGAGATGGGCGACTTCCTCGGCGCCAAGTTCCTCGTCGCCTTCACCCAGTCCGGCGACACGGTCCGCCGCCTGTCCCGCTACCGCTCCCCGATCCCCCTCCTCGCCTTCACCCCGACCCCGGCGACCCGCTCCCAGCTGAACCTGACCTGGGGCGTAGAAACGTTCCTGGGGCCGCACGTCGACTCCACCGACGCGATGGTCGACCAGGTGGACGAACTCCTCCTGAAGTACGGCCGCTGCGAAAAGGGCGACATCGTCGTCATCACCGCCGGCTCCCCGCCCGGCGTCTCCGGCACCACGAACCTCGTACGCGTCCACCACATCGGAGAGGACGACAGCCCCAAGTAGGTCCGGCTGTCAGTACTTGGGACCGACGTGGGCGTCCATGAGAGCGACGGAGGCTTTGCGGGCGACGGAGATGTTGAACGGGTTTCCGTTGCGGGTGCAGTGCGTCCACTGGATGCCGAGCTTGTCGAGGGTGTCGGTGTAGAGCTGCCGGATGTCGTCGGAGACGTTGGTGAAGAAGTACCGGGGGTATTCGTAGCGCTTGCGCTCGCCGGCGATGACCTTCTCGGTCCAGTTGGTGATCCGGCAGCCGTCGGAGTGGATGAGCCCGCGGATGAATTCCCACGGATGAACGCCGACGATTTCCTGTTGCCAGGATTCGAGGACGATCGGGCGCTCGTGCTTCTTGCCGGGGCCGTGCTGGGGGAAGAGGCAGGGCCAGTGCTGGCTGTATCCGACGACCGAGACGTACCCGACTGCTTGGACCCGGTTCGACTTCTTGCTGGGGTTAATGGCTTCGATGGCGGCAGCGCAAGCTTCGATGAGGCCTGGCCAAGCGATGGCGCATGCGATGCGGAGAACGTAGCCCGCTCGCATGCCGGGGCTGATGCAGCCGTCACCGAAGTAGAGCCCCAAGAGGTAACTGTAGGCCGCCGTGTTGGAGGGTGGCTCAGTCGCTGGGCCGCATCTTGAGCATGGTGTGCGCTGCATGCGCGGTAACGGGGCGATGCGCGATTGCCAGCAACGGATCGCTGACCTGGATACCCCGGTCTCCTTGCTCACGGAGTTCAGGCTGCGCCCCTGAGCGACAAGTGCCAGAGCTCGCTCGCGTGTGCCCATGTCGTACATGTGGTTACTTTGCGCGAGCGATCGCGACCGTGCGCAGCAAAAAGCGAATGTTCACGAGAACGGGAACATCCGCTTTTCTGCGACGACCTTGGAATCCAAGGAAAAGTGCCCCGAGTCGGACTCGAACCGACACTGTATGGGTTTTGAATCCATTGCCTGCTGCCAATTGGGCTACCGGGGCCCGCTGAATCGAAGGTTTACCCCGACCCGCTGCCCGTCCACCATACCGCAGCTAGGTAGGCTCTTGGGAGCAGTACCCGCCCCTGAACGAGGAGCCCCCGTGACCGCCCCCGAGTCGCCCCAGCCCGTCGCCGACGACGACAAGTCGCACGTGCCTCCGCTGACGACCCGTGTCGTCATCGCCGAGGACGAGGCGCTGATCCGCCTCGACCTCAAAGAGATGCTCGAGGAAGAGGGCTACGCCGTCGTGGGCGAGGCGGGGGACGGGGAGCAGGCCGTCGAACTGGCCCGTGAGCACCGGCCCGACCTCGTGATCCTCGACGTCAAGATGCCCAAGCTGGACGGGATCTCGGCGGCCGAGAAGATCGCCGAGGAGGGCATCGCCCCCGTGCTGATGCTCACCGCGTTCTCCCAGCGCGACCTCGTCGAGCGTGCCCGCGACGCCGGCGCGATGGCGTACCTCGTGAAGCCCTTCAGCAAGAGCGACGTCGTACCGGCGATCGAGATGGCCGTCTCGCGGTTCACGGAGCTGAAGCAGCTGGAGAAGGAGGTCGCGGACCTCAGCCAGCGTCTGGAGACGCGGAAGCTGGTGGACCGGGCCAAGTCCGTGCTCCAGACGGAATATGGGCTGACGGAGCCCGCCGCGTTCCGGTGGATCCAGAAGACCTCCATGGACCGCCGTATGTCCATGCAGCAGGTCGCCGAGGCGGTCATCGCGGACGCCGAGGAGAAGAAGTCCTCCAAGGGTTAGGGAGGGCGGGGCGTCCCGTTTGGGGGTGCCGCGGCTTGCCCGCGCGAGCCCGGCGCCTGCGTGTCAGGCTGGTTCCGGGGCCGCGTGGCCTTCGGGCCGGCAAGGCAGCAAAGGAGACAGCGCGTGGAAGAGAAGGCGTTCGTCCAAGCGGTGTCGGAGCGTACGGGCCTGTCCCGGCAGGAGTCGGCCGATCTCACGCGTGCCACGCTGGAGACGCTCGCCCATCGGCTGAGCTCGGGTGAGGCGCGGAACCTGGCGCTGGAGCTCCCGGAGGGTCTGGCGGAGTCCGTTCGGCGGGGTGCGACCGCCGAGATCGAGCGCTTCGACTACGACGAGCTCGTGCGGCGTGTGGCGGAGCGCAACGTACTCAAGCCGGACGAGGCCGACAGTGGCGTCCGTGCCGTGCTGGTCACGCTCCGTGAGGCGATCAGCGAGAAGGAGTTCGGCCACGCGATGTCGCAACTCGGTGCCGACTTCACCAGGCCGATCGAGAATTTCGCCGGCTGATGCCGCGCCTTTCCGCGATGGCACCCAGCGAGTGACGAAGAGGCCCGCGCCCCCCGGCGGGGGCGGGGGGCGCGTGGTGGGGGGGCGGTTAGGTGGTACGG
>NZ_JBEYFS010000246.1:0-16930 GCF_040634475.1 Streptomyces sp. NPDC007095 | reverse complement strand
GACAGAACCCCTCAGCAAGGTTCATCGTCCCAGGTCAGGAAGGCACTTTCGTATTTCCGCCCCAGAACCAGCCATCCCCAAGTGAAACGGCGAGGTTAGGACCCCTCGCGCCTGCTGATCACAGGCGATCACTTGGTCCCGCTGGCTTTGTTCGCCCTGGTGCGAGCCAGGCGATAGGACTCGGTGCCGGTCTCGATGAGGCTGGCGTTGAAGGGGAGCCGGTCCACGATCGCCGTTCGGCGACCGAGCGGCAGTTGCACGAGACCGTGACCGCCCAGGCATGGGCCCGTGAGCACCGATGGGCGCAGGTGCGGGCCCGGCAGGCGGCGGCCAAGGCCCGTGCCGAAGCCGCCGCCGGTGAGCCGACCGCGCCGTCGGCCCCGGTCGTGCTGCCCGCTCCCCGCCCGGCACCCGTCGCCGCAGGGCATAGAGGAGGACCTGAAGTCCGGCGCCTCGGTCAGCGACGGCGTACGAGTCGTCGTGCAGAAGCCGTCGGGCATCCGCCCACCGGCGGTCCTGATCGAGTGCTCCACCGGGACCATTCCAGCGGAGTGCAGGGGCGGTCAGCCCGGTGGCGTGTCGGTGTTTCACGGCCCACCGGACGAAGTGCGCGGTTCGCTCTGGGTATCGAGGTTGATCGGCGAGCCATTGCTCGAACTCGGCCTGGGTGCAGGTTTCCAGGGTCAGGCTCTGTCTCTGCAGCCAGTCCAGGAGGGTGATGGCGGCCGTGACGTGGGACCGGACGTTGCGGAAGGTGAGACGCGGGAGCGCCGGCGAGTCGGCTGCGCAAACGGCGCAGGTGATGCCAGACGGCATAGCCGTGCAGGACTCGCTGATGCTCAAGGGGCCCGCGCTCGGCAACTTCCTGAGTGATCCACCGCTCTGCGGCATGGAGGGGTTCGTCCCGGGGTTCGAGTGCACCCGCGGCGACGAGCATCGACCGCAAGTGCGTGACCGCGTTGCTCGGCGACGTCGCGTCAAGCGACTCGTGGCTGACCTGGCGATGCTCGGTCACGACGGATCAAGCCCCGACCACGGCTGGTCAGCTGTGGCTGAGCGCGCTACCCGGCCATTTCCGAGCGTTGCAGTTGGCCACACACCCGAACTGGGCTATCAGGTCTGCGTGATCGTTATCCTCGCGCCGTCCGGACAAGGACTGCCACAGCAGCGAGTCTCCAGTGAATCGAGCCACCAACAGATCCGGATGGCTTCAAACTAGGTCCCATGTCTGTGCTGTGGACCTTGCTTGCTGCCCCCGCCGGCGCCGTCGCGACTACTCTGATCGGAGTCTTTGCGGGAAGTGCGGTCAGCAGGAGGACGCAAGACAGACATTGGGGCCGGGAGCAGTTGGCGGCAGCGTGCGCCTGCGCCGTCGGTGCGGCCATCCGGTCGTGTCGGTCCCGGACAGTCGCAGTAGGTCGAACACGACGAAGTGGGCCGGCCGCTCGGTAGCGGCCCGGTGCGCACCGGCGTCGCGTCGCTGAAGCCGGTTCTGCAGCCGATCGAAGGCGAGCCGGCCCGCCTCCCAGACGACCAACTCACCGTTGATGCGAACTGCTACAGACGGCTCATGAGTGGGCGTCAGTCAGGGCCATCACCGCAACAGGTTGACTCTGGGCGGTCGATGGTCGGAGGTCTTGATTCCGGGTACTCCGTGGCTCCGTGGCTCCGTCGTCGCGTCGAGAACTCAGGAGCGCTTGGGGTCGGGTCCCCGGACAATGATCGTCATGACGTCCCTCCATTCCAACCCACTCTTCACCCGGCTTGCCGATGCCGAACGGATCCTTGTCGCGGGCGCGGGCGGCGGCTTCGACATCTACTCCGGCCTGCCGTTGGCTCTCTCCCTCCTGCATCAGGGCAAGCAGGTATATCTCGCGAACCTCTCCTTCAGCGCACTCGCCGGTCTCCCGATCGATGACTGGGTCGCCCCCGACCTGGCCGCCGTCACTCCCGACTCCGCTTTGCACCAGAGCTACTTCCCGGAGCGGACCCTCGCTCAGTGGATGCGCCAGCACGGCTACCCGTTCACCGTGTACGCCTTCCCCCAGACCGGGGTGCGCCCGCTGCGTGCCGCCTACCAAGCACTGATCGAGATGCATTGCGTCGACGCTGTGGTGCTGGTCGACGGCGGTACGGACATTCTGATGCGCGGCGATGAAGCCGGGCTCGGCACTCCAGAGGAGGACCTGACGAGCGTGGCGGCGCTGGCCGCACTGGACGGCATACCGACCCGGCTCGTCGTGTCAGTCGGCTTCGGTGTAGACGCGTACCACGGCGTAAACCATGTGCAGGTATTGGAGAATATCGCCGCGCTGGAGCGCGACGGCGCGTACCTCGGTGCGTTCTCGATACCGCGGGCCACCCGTGAGGGCGCCCTCTATCTTGACGCGGTGACGCACGCTCAGCACCACATCCCGGAGTACCCCAGCATCGTGAACGGTTCAATCGCGGCAGCCGTGCGCGGCTCGTTCGGCGATGTCCGGTTCACTGGCCGCACCCGGGGCAGCGAGTTGTTCGTGAACCCGCTGATGTCCCTGTACTTCGCCTTCGACCTTCCGGGTCTGGCAGCCCGCTGCCTCTACCTGGATCGGATCGAGGACACCCACCTGATGCGCCAAGTCCATTCGCGGATTGCCGAGTTCCGCGAATCCATAGTCACTCGCCCACCCCGCCGCTTCCCGCACTAGTGACCAGGCCGGCTGTGCGCTGCCCGGTGCCATCGCTGCGTCCGCCAGGAACGATGCCACGGTCAGCGAGAACTCAGGGGCACCACCAGTTCTCTGTCGGCTGCCAATCATCTACTCATGCGACCGACAGTGCGGACTCCCTGTGCATACACGACTTATCAACTTGCGAGTCCGCTGCTACAAACGCCGGAGACCGTGCCCCCTCCGCGGCGTCACCGATTGACGAAGTGAAGCCGCACCGCGGTGAGATCCAGATGGTTGAGACAACCCGACAGGTTAACGCCGTCCAGCCCGGTGCCCGCCGGTACCTGCGTGAGGGCCGCCGCCCGGATCTCGGGAACGAGGCTGTCATGTCCGTCCCATGCCGGGAGCGCACCAGCACCCGCCCGCATGCACGGCGAGCTGGGCCCAGTAGCCGTCCCACTTCGGCTCCGCTGCCCACCTGGCGGGCAGAGCGAGACTGTCCACGGCGACGGGTGAGCATCGGCTCGGGCAAGGACCACGGCATGCGGTTTTGCCTTCCATGCCGGGCACCGGCAGCCCGGCAAACCAGTCACCCGGCCACAGGCCACCGTAGGTTGGGACTAGCAGTGCCTCTTCGCCGCCGGCTGGGCGCTGAGCCAAAGAGATCGCGGCACAAGACAGTACTGAACGAGTCCCCGGTACTCGGCTTGATATGTCGCCACGATCGAGAAGTCGCTGTCGCGGCATGCCACGAACTGCCGTTTCCGCTGTTGCCCCGCGCCCATGTCGCACCGGGGCAGCGCCGCCGGACAAGGACAGAGGCCGGGTCCCCGAGCAGAACCACCCGAAGGATCCGTCTGTCTGGCTGCGCCCATTCACGCGACGTCCGGCGATCCCGCTTGGAGACGACCGTGACCAAATCAGGCAGCGACTACCTCAAGCGCCAGGCCCGGGAGAACGCCAGCGCCACCGGCTGCCGGTTCCCCGACGTCCTCGCCGAACTGCGCCGCGTACCCCGCTTTACGACAGTCTCTTTGCGCTGAATTTCAGATCGTGGCTTCCTTTTCCGCGCCGCCCATGATCACCGTGCCATTGTTCACGGCGAAGGCCGTGAAGCCTACTCGGTGACCTTCTTTCATGTCGAAGTTGCAGGTCACTGTCTTTCCTGCGCCCTCGGTATTTTTGCACGCTCCAACGCGACCATAGTCGGTCTGCCACCAGACCTCGGCGTGGTAACCGTCGGAGTTCTCGTCCTTGAGGGTGAAGTAGTCGCCATAGCTATGGAAGCAGGCGGTTGCCGCGAGTTTGAGTTTGTCGCCGTCGGTGGGGTCCTGTGTGCTTACCGTCGCGCATGTGACGGTCTCCGCGAAATCGTCAGCGTTAGCTGGTCCCGTGCCCAGGCTGAAGCCGACCAGTACTGCGACTGCCGACAGTGATAATCCGAGAGGCTTCACCGTTTCCTCCTTTAGTCTGCTGCCTTGATCCTCAGATGCATGCTTCCGACGTACATGTCACGTACGTCGGGCTTGCCCTGACGAATGAGTTCCCATCCCAGATGGAGATTGCCCATGACAGAGTCTTCCCTTCTGGCAGATCATGGTTGCACTCGTTGTAGTTGCCGTATCCGATAGATTTACAAGTACCACTGCGGCCCCATGTCTGCCAGGTCACCTCGGCATGAGCACCGTCCGGCTCAGTGTCCAGCACACTGAATACGTCGCCGTAGTGATACCAGCAGGCAAAGCCACCCTTTATCTCATGACATTCTCCGTCGTCGGCGCTTGCCGTTCCCGCGCCGCCCAAGACTCCGGATAGGGTCAGAAAAGTTGCGGCAAGTCCTGCCAGAATATCTCTCACTCGCACTCCAGCCTCCGTTTGTTCCCGCGCCTCGCCATGCACAAAGGGCGGGCGCCCTCAGCGCATGCGTCTCACGGTATGCAACAGCAGGTTGGATTTCGTTAGCAGCGAGTGCACACGTACTTGGCGATGCGTCTACTCAGCTGATTCTTCGGTTGGCTTGGATATGGGTCTACTCGAGCCGAACAGCCAGCGCTGGTTTCGGTAGTCGCTGGGCGACGTGTGTAGCGGTCGCGAGCCTGTACCCGCTGCCGATGAGCGCAGCAGCTGGTCGATGGCGGTGCCCGCCTCTGTACCGACCGTCAGGCCGCGACAGCCTCACGACTGGCCATATTTGGCGTATTTGGCGCCTGCGGGCCGGCAGCCGTTGACACGGTTGTTGGGTGAATTTAGCATCCCCCAAGGGCTTGGCCTGCGAATTTAGCCAAATAGCAAGTGACGAGAAAATTCTGACCAGCGCCCCTCGTCCCTGCTCGGCCGCATCCAAACGGGGTTTTTGATGATCGAGAAGGTGTTCCGGAGCGACGACGTGCCCTCGACCGATCGCTTCGATGCGTGGCGCAAAAGGCTGGGCAGGGACGTCTTCCCTCTCGGCCCGCGCGGGGACCAGGGGGACGGTTTCCGGTCGGAGACACGCTTGCTCAGGCTCGGTGGCTCACGCGTGTGGTCCACAGTCGTGGACCCAGCGACCATCCGGCGTACAGCTGAACTCGTCCGGCAGTCCGATCCTGGGGTATACACGCTGATCCTGCCGCTCATAGGCGGAAACGAAGTGGCCCAGGCCGACCGGGAAGCCGTCCACGGTCCCTTCGACATGCACGTCCTTGACTCATCCCGGCCCGTTCATCTTCGTCTTCTTGGCAGCCCATCAGTTTCCCTGATCGGGGCCGACGTGCCCAAGTCCGGGTTTCCGCTGCCCGCTCCTTGGATGGACCAGCTCCTTACCCAGCGATTACCAGGCCGGGAAGGCGTCGGGGCTCTGCTGTCGGGATTCCTCCTGCAACTAACCCATGACACCGCCTCCTACCGGTCGTCCGACGGTCCGCGGCTGGAGGCGGCACTCCTCGAACTGCTGACGGCGCTGTTCGCCCATCACCTCGACGCGGACGACAGCAGCGCGCCGAACAGCGCCCGGCGTGCTCTGGTCTTGGAGATCCAGGCGTTCATCCGCCAGCATCTCCAAGATCCCCAACTGACCCCGCCGGCCATCGCCGCCGCGCACCACATTTCCGTCAGCTACCTTCACCGCGTCTTCCAGGGGGAGGGCATCACCGTCTCATCCTGGATCCGTGAGCAACGTCTGGCGAACGCCCGCCGAGATATGGCCGACCCCACGCTACGCAGCACTCCCATCCACGTAATTGCCTCTCGCTGGGGTTTCCCACGAGCCGCCGACTTCAGCCGGACGTTCCGCAACGCCTATGGCATACCGCCAAAGGACTACCGAGACCACGTCTCAACCCAGCTCGCACCGCCTTCCGCCCTGTGACACTCGCCTGGTAGATCCACCCACCGCCCACCAGCCTCGGTCCCCTGGGGGTTTTCGGCCGCGTGATGTGGAAGAACTCGGGGCTGGTCCGATCCGGCTGTTCTCGCCGGGGTGGGCCTGGCCGTGCTGGCCGCCGCGGCGTTCGCGGTGCGCGAGCGGCTGGCCCGCTCTCCTGTCCTTCCGCCGAGCCTGCTGTGCTCTCGTGCGATGAGCGGTGGAGCCGTCATCGGCCTGCTGTTCAACTTCGGCTTCTACGGCATGGTGTTCACCGCCAGTCTGGAATTCCAGAACCAGCGCGGCTTCAGCGCCCTCGGCACCGGGCTGGAGCTGTTCCCGGCGGTGGCGATGACCATGTTCGCCTCCGTCCTGTCCGGGCGGCTGACCCGCCGCACCGGCGATCGTCCACTGGTGATCACCGGCATGCTCCTGGCTGCCCTGGGGCTGGCCGGCTGGGCCGCGGCGGGAGCCGACCCCGCCTACCCGCTGCTGGTGGCCCCGATGATGGCCGCGGGATTCGGTACCTCCTTCGCCCTCACCGGTTCAACCGCCACCGTGATGGGTGCCGCGCCTTCGGCCTACTCAGGCGCCGCCTCCGCCCTGTTCAACACCACCCGCCAGATCGGCAGCGCCACCGGCGTCGCGCTCGGCGGCAGCCTGCTCGCCACAGCCACCGACTACAACACCGGGCTGCGCACCAGCATGGCCATCGGCGCGCTCGCCTACCTGGCCGCCGCAGGCCTCGCGTGGCTGTGCGTGCCGGCGATACCGGAAATGACCTAGGACGTCTTGGGGCCGTCGGGCAGGCCAGGGCAGTCTGCGACTCGCCGGCCACAAGGCTGGATGGGGAATCCGGGCCCACCGATTTCTCCGTAGTGGCGGGCCTGGCCTTGTGTGTTCAGCGGGCGAGGGTGATGGGCTGGGCGGGGCAGATGGCGAGGCGCTCAGCCAGGGCGGTCTGCTCGGCGGGGTCAGCTGGTAACGGGTCTTGTCGGCGATCCAGCTGGTGACGTGGGCGCACCAGTAGCCGGCGTACGGGGGCCGCCACTGGGTCGGGTCCATGTCGGCCTTGGACCGGTTGGAGGCGGCGGAGACCGCGATGAGCGCGCGCGGCTCGTCCACGTCGTTGGCGTAGGCCTCGCGCTCCTTGGGCGTCCAGGTGGAGGCGCCGGAGCGGGCAAGGGGAGAGGAAGAGGCCGTGGCCCAACGGTCTGAACGGCGGGGCTTGACAACGATGTCGATCGGCGGCAGTTTCCACCAGGCGCGAACGGTGGTCGATGCACCTTCACGACGGGCCACAGGCCCGCTTCAGGACGGAGTTGTCCATGAGAAGAAGATCAGCGTTACGCACGGCGGGTTTCCTGCGAAGACGTGTCACGGTCGTCGCCCTCGTAAGCAGCCTGGCAGCCATGATGGTGACCGGCATCGAAGAGGCGTCGGCGGACGCACCGACGGCCCACCGTACTGCGTCGGTGACGTCCGGCAACGCGCGTTTCCAGGTCCTGTCCCCGACCCTGATACGTACGGAGTACGCGCAGGACGGGAAGTTCACCGACAGCGCGACCTTCAACGCGATCGGCCGCACCGCGTTCGCGCCGACCTCGTACACCTCAAGCACGTCCGGCGGCTGGCTGACCATCAGCACGAGCGCGCTCACCCTCCGATATCAGGAGGGTTCCGGGCCCTTCGACGCCCAGAACCTCTCCGTACAGTTGTCGGCCGGTGGGTCACCGGTCAGCGCCACGCCGTGGAAGCGCCTCACGTGTGCCCTCGGCGCCCTGTGCGAGGCAGAGCAGCTGTCCCACAGCGGGGTCGGCGTCGCCTCGGACCACACCGGTTACACCGGCTCCGGTTTCGTGGCCGGCTTCGAGGGGACGGGCGACTCCTTGTCGGCCGACGTCGACGTCGCCACGTCGGGGACCTACCAGTTCGACGCCCGCTACGCCAACTCCCTCGGGGGCGACGGCCAGACCACGACGCGCACCCTGACGTTGTCAGTGGACGGCGGCGCGAACCGGTCGGTGAGCCTGCCGGTCACCGCGAACTGGGATACGTGGGGCCTGACGAGCAGCGCGGTGCAACTCGGCGCCGGCCACCACATCATCACGCTGGCAAGGACCGCCGCGGACTCCGGGGACGTCAACATCGACAGCGTTGCCCTGGTGAACCAGGGCGGCAGTCTTCCGCCGACGTCCGCGACCGCGATCACGGCCTGCGGGTTCGGCGCGAACTGCGAGGCCGAGGCCGACCGCATCTCGGGCTCGGCGATCACGGCCACCGACCATGCCGGCTACTCCGGCAGTGGCTTCGTCGGGGAACTGAACCAAGGGGCAGGCGTGTCGGCCCACGTGGTCCGCGTACCTGCGGACGGCACCTATGCGTTGCAGGTGCGCTACGCCAACGCCACCGGCGGGGACGGCCTTCACCAGACTCGTACGGCGACGGTGTCCTCCGGGGGCACCACGCAGACCCTGTCGCTGCCCGTCACCGGCAACTGGGACACCTGGAAAACCGCAACGGTCCCCGTCACCCTCAAGGCCGGAGCCAACGACATCTCCGTCGGCTGTCCGGACGCCGCGAGCTGTCATGTCAACCTCGACACGGTCTCCGTCACGGCGGCCGGCTCGCCGGCCCCGCAACCGCACCTGGCGCTCGGCGGCTACCGCCGCAGCCTCGACGGCGTCAACGGTGACAACGGCGCGCCGCCCACCACGCCCGGTCTGCTGCACAAGGACGGCTGGTACCTGCTCGACGACACTGCCTCGGCTCTGTACGACACCGGCACCCGCCAGGTCACCCAGCGCCCTTCCCATGGCGGCGCGCCCTACCAGGACGGGTACGTCTTCGGCTACGGCCACGACTACAAGCAGGCCCTGTCCGACCTGACCACCCTCACCGGCCCGCCCCAACTGCTCCCGCAGTGGGCGTACGGCGTGTGGTACTCGGAGTACATCGACCGCACCGCCGCCGACTACGAGAACACGATCCTGCCCGCCTTCCGTTCCGAGGGCGTGCCCCTGGACGTCCTGGTGACCGACACCGACTTCAAGTCGCCCAACACCTGGAGCGGTTGGGAAGTCGACAAGGCCAAGTTCCCCGATCCGAAGGGTTTTTTCGACTGGGCTGCCGCCCAGGGCCTGCACGACACACTCAACGTCCACCCGAGCATCCTCAGCGGCGACCCGCAGTTCGCCCAGGCCCAGGCCACCGCCATGGGCAAGCTGCACAAGGGCGGCTGCGCTCCTGCCGCGAGCAGCGACTCCGGGGACTGCTACACGTTCGACTGGGGCGACCCCGATCAGCTCAAGGCGTACATGGACCTGCATCAGACCATGGACCAGCAGGGCAACGACTTCTGGTGGCTGGACTGGTGCTGCGACAACTCCCAGTCCTCGCTGCCCGGCGTCACTCCCGACGCGTGGATCAACCAGCAGTACGCCACAGACGCCGACAAGACCATCGGCCGCGGATTCGTCGTCTCCCGCGCCTACGGCTCCCTGCAGGCGGGCGGCTACAGCGGCCAGCAGGGGCTGCCCACCGGACCGTGGGCCGACAAGCGCACCACCGTCCACTTCACCGGCGACACCGCCTCCACCTGGGGCACCCTGAAGGCGGAGGTCGGCTACACCCCGGGCGAAGCGGCCGCCACCGGCATGTCGGCGATCAGTCACGACATCGGCGGCCACAACGACAGCACGAACCTGACCGGTTCGGAGACCTACACGTCCGACGGCACGACCCACACCACGCACAAACTCCCCGACGACATGTACGCCCGCTGGGTGCAGCTTGGCACCTTCCAGCCCATCGACCGTCTGCACAGCAACCACAGCGACCGGCTGCCCTGGCAGTACAGCGCCGCGGCTCGCGCATCCGCGGACAAGTTCCTCAACCTCCGTGAGAATTTGGTGCCTTACACCTATTCGCTCGCGCAGCAGGCCAACACGACCGGCGTCCCGGTCACCCGCCCGACGTACCTGGAATACCCCGAGGAGCCCGAGGCGTACTCCACGGCCGGCAGCGAGTACTTCTACGGCCCCGACATGCTCGTCGCCCCCGTCACCACACCCGGCACCACGGCGACGACCTCGGTGTGGTTCCCGCCCGGCAGCCAGTGGACCGACTACTTCACCGGGCAGACCTACGCCGGCGGCACCACCCAGAACATCACCACCGGCCTCGACACCATGCCGGTGTTCGTCAGAGCCGGCGCCGTCGTCCCGACCCGCACGAGCAACGTCACCAGCAACGACAAGGCCCCGCTGGCCAAGGTCACGCTCACTGTTGCCGCGGGCGCCTCCGGCTCCTACGCCCTCTACGAGGACGACGGAACCACCGGGCCCGGCCACAGCGCCGTCACGAAGATCCGGTACCGGGAGAACGGCGCCAAGCGCACGGTGACGATCAACCCCACAACTGGGACCTTCCACGGCCGGCTCAAAACCCGGCAATGGACCGTCTCCCTCCTCGGCGTCACCACCCCGAGCGCCGTCCGCATAGGAGGGTCCCAACTGTCCCCCGATGACTACCACTTCGACAGCACGACCCGCACCCTCACCGTCACGCTGCCCCCGCAGAGCCTGCATTCGCCGACCACCGTGACGTGCAGTTGACCACCACCTGGCCGACAGGCCCCGGTATCCACAGGGCCCAAGTACTGGTACCGGTGATCTGGTGACGGCAGACGTCGGCCCGCCTCAAGGAAGTTGAGGCGGGCCTTTTGCTGTCCGGGTTTTGGCGTAGTGGGCTGATCGGCGCCCCGTTGCCTAGGACTGGGCGCCCTCAGCCTGACGACGGCGGCAGGAGTGGCTTCCAGCCGCCGGACCCCGCCTACGGCAACACCAACCCCGACAACAGCGGCACCCACCACGGAGGTGGAGACGGTGGAGGGGGCGGCAGCTCACACCACAGCTGCGGCTTCTTCGGTTGCCACCTGTCCAACTTCGCCCACAAGGCCTACCACGCGGTTACGCAGCACCCCGTCATCGCCGCCGTCATAGCCGGATCGTCGGCCATCGCCGGAGCGGGGGCGGCAGCCGTCGCAGAAGGAGCCGAAACCGCCTCCGCGTCCAGGGCAGCGACGAGTGCCGCATCAAGCAACGTTCGCCCTGTTGTCGGCCGACGGTGCCGGCTCGTGCTGAGTGGCGCCGTCTAGTCGGCGTCGAGCTGGTGGTCGGCCCAGACGTAGCTTTCGGGCAGCAAGTCGGTGACTAGGACGGTTCGGACGCGGTCGTCTTCGCCGACGATGACCTTGAGGGCGGGAAAGTAGTCGAGAAGGACCTGACGGCACCGGCCGCACGGGGGAACAACCCCCCGGTCGCGGTCGCCCACGGCGACAATGGTGTCCAGCTCGTAGGCGCCCTGGGCGGCTGCCGCGCCGATGACGACCAGCTCGGCGCAGGGGCCTCCCGTGAAGTGGTAGGCGTTCACCGCCGTGACGATCCGGCCGTCCCGGGCGCGGGCCGCGGCCGCCATGGTGTGGTTGCCGCCGCGGCAGCGAGTGCGCGCGACGTGCGCCGCGGCCTGGATGAGTTCGTGGTCGACAGGGTGGGTCTGCGTCGTCATCTTCTCTGCCTTCGTCAGGTGTCAGGCGACGTTGACCCGAATGACGATGGTGTGCAAGCGAATATCGGCGGTGTGCTTGTTCCGCCAGATGATGTAGCGGCGGATCACGCTGCCCTGTTCCTTGTGGCTGCTGTGGTCGGTGCCGTCCAGCGCGAAGTAGCGCAGGGCGGTGAACTGGGCCTCGATCCGGTTCAGCCACGAGCTGTTGGTCGGCGTGTAGGCGAATTCGACGTCGTTGGCCTTGGCCCAGTCGCCGACCCGGGTGTCCTTCTTGGCGGTCAGGTGCGGGGAGAAGTTGTCGAGCACGATCGCGATGCGGATCTCGGACGGGTAGAGGCTGCGCAGGTAGCGGAAGAACTCCAGGAACCTCGTGCGGCTCTTCCTCGGCTTGATATGGCCGTAGAGCTTGTCCCTGCCCAGATCGTAGGCGGCGAACAGGTGCCGGACCCCGTGCGGGCGGGTGTAGGTCGCCCGTCGGCGGGGCCGGGGTTCCCGGTCGGGGTCCTTGTGTCGGCCGCCACGCTCGGCCCACTGCCGCCCGGGGTGGGGCTGGAGGCTGAGCGGGCCGAACTCGTCCATGCAGAAGATGACTTCGGCTTCGCCTTCCTCGGGTATGACCTCGCAGTCGGCGATGGCGTAGAGGTGCTCGACGCGGGCTTCCTTAGCGGCGTGGTCCGGGTCGCCGGAGGTCTTCCAGGTCTTTATGCGTTGAAAGACATCTCACGTGCTTAAGTCGCGGGTCGGAGGTGTTCCACGAGGCCAGTCGTCCCCCCGGTCGTCTCCGGTTGCCAGGCGGCTGCCGTCGGCGCTGAACTCCATGGCTGTGACGCGGCCCTGCCCATGGCCCAGATCCGGCGGACACGGCGGCCGACTGGTGCCGTGCAGATTTTTGAGGTCCCAGCGCAGCACTGACCCCTCTCCTGCACTGACGGCCAGTACATGCCGTGGATGCAGCGCGACTCGGGTGATCTCACTTTTCGCCGCTCTTATGGTCACCGGGTGGCGAAGCTGTTTCCTCTGCGTGCTTCACACCCGGATGTCACCTTGCGCGGTGCCCTCCGTGAGAACCCGGCCGTCCGGACTGCTGCCCCACGCGGTCGTCTCGGTCAGGCCGCCGGTCACGTAGCGGGTGGAGTACGGCGAAGCGGATGAGTCGATGAGCGCCCCGCGCGCCTCCGGGGTCTGCGCCGTCTGGAACGCGGCCAGGGAGAGGTGTGCCGTGAGTGCGGGGTCTGTTGGCCGTACGGCGTCGGCCTCGGTGCTCAGGCGGCCGGAGACCGCCCGGCCGGTCTGGCGGTCGGCTTCTCGCTTTCCATCGACAGCGAGTCCCGCAGCGATCACAGCGGTCAGCGCGAGTGCCACCGTGGCCGCCACGAGCCGCTGTATGCGCAGGATGCCGCGCGGTGGTGGCGGTGGCTGGCCGTCAGGAAGGCAGTCTCCCGCGTTCCGGCTTGGGCGGGGCGGGCGGTGCGCCACTCGCTGGCCACCTTCAAGGCATACACCTCCACGCTGAACGGGCTGGGAAGCGGCAAGGGAACACCGCCCAGGCTGTACTTCACCTACCTCGGCCATGCGGGCTGGGAAAAGCCGATCGGGCCGTAACCGGCCCACGCGCTGGGGGCGCGTCCGGCCCACTATGAGCACAGGCGCGCGTCCGTCCGGGCACAGTGACGCTCGCCCGGCAGCGAATGCGGATCCGGGGCGGTCGTAGGGGCGTGGACAGCGCGAAGCCCTGGCTGGACGGGGAAGACCAGCCAGGGCTGTGGGTGGTGGCGTGTGGAGGGCGGTTGCCTCCTCGAGCGCCGCGGCCTCGTGCGGAAAATGGCGGCGCGGCCCCGACCAACTCAGCTCGATCATCCGGGCCCGCATCACCGCATACCTCGGTGCCTTCCGCGCCCGAGACAACCGGTGAACGACCCTGCGTTCATCCTCGTCCCGCCCAGGCCGTGCCCGTAAGACCATCGCCCAGCACCCGCCCCCGAGCACGTCAACTACCCCGCCACCAGGACATATACCCAGCGAAAGAGGAACCCAGCACTAGCCGCAGGCGTTGACGTGCCCGGTCGTCGGTGCCGTGGTCAGGCGTCCGGCCTGAGGGCGAGATTCTTGCGGCTGACCCGATCGCGGTGAACCGTCGTTGTCCGGGTCAGCTCTGCGTAACCGGACGCCGTGACCCGGAGGGTGTGCGGGCCAGGGTTCGCCGAGAACAAGGTGTAGAAGCCGTCCCCGACGGTCGGGTCCTCCGGCGTGGCCGTGGTGAGGGCGGTTTCGTCCGGGTCCGCGGTATCGCTGACCGTGGCACCGACCACGCCGGCGCGGCTTGTGGCGTCGCGTACCGTGCCGATGGTCAGGCCACCGGGTGTGGGCACGAGGACGCGGGTCTGGACGTCCACGTCGTCGAGTGACCAGAAGTAGCCCCAGTCGGCGACGAAATGGAAGCGCAGCCGCACGGCTTTGTGCCCTGCGAATTGCCGGAGTGGGACGTGCGCGGTCAGGCGCTGCGCGGAGTCGCTGATCTTCGGCCCGGTCCAGACGTTCTCCCAGGTGGCGCCGTCGTCCGTGCTGGCGTCCACGGTCATGTGCTGCTGGTTGGGGTTGTACAGGTACGCGGTCTTGAAGGTGAGTTCCGCCGACTGCGCGGCGGACAGGTCGTACTCAGGACTGATGAGCTGGCTGTCCTGATGCGGTCCGATGGGCCCGTTGTCGCTCTCGACGATGGCGAAGGCGCCATCGCCGCCGGTGGCATTGCCGCGTTGGGTCGGGTCGTCGAACTCCCATCCATTGTTGGTACCGGCCGCGTTCACCACGCTCCAGCTCTGGGGCGCGGTCGTGGTGGAGTCGAACGTTTCGGCGCGGTCGGCGAGTTCGAGCCGGTAGCCGACGGCGGTGGCCGCGTCGGGGTCGGCGGTCAGAGCGACGTGCGCGGTGACGGATTTGTTGCGCACCGTCACCTTCCGTGCCAGGGGTTCGTAGCCCGGCAGGGCGGCGGTGACGTTCAGCGTGTAGTCGCTCCCCTTCGGCAGGTTCATTTCGTATGCGCCGGTGACCGGGTCGGTCCAGACCGGGGCTTCGGGGGACCCGTTCACGGTGAGTCGGGCGTAGAGCGGCCAGCCGTGTCCTGATCCGTCTTTGACGGTGCCGTGGACGCGCTCGCGGGGGATGGGGGAGAGTCGGAAGTTGTGGGTGAGGGTCTGGCCGTCCGCGATGTCGAGGGTGACCGGTGTGGTCGTTGTGTAGCCGAAGGCCTTCACCGTCAGGTCCTCGACCGTGCCTGCGGGGAGGTCGAGCGTGTACGTCCCCTGCGTGTCGGTCGTGGCGATGTCCAGCCCGGACCCGACGGTCGCGTGGGCGACCGGCTTGCCGGTGGCCGCGTCCTTGACCGTACCGGAGAGGGTGCCGTGCGGTCCGCTGCGGAAAGCGGCCAGGCCGGCCGGTGTGCCCAGGCCGGTCGGACCGTCGTAGCCGGTGCCGGCGTTGCACAGGTATGCGACGGAGCAGGTTCCGTTCGACCCGGTGGTGATGTCGTTGAGACCGACGCCATTTGCGGCGTAGGGATAGGAGTTGGGGGAGGTGCCGGGGCGCGGTGGCCCGGCCAGCGCGTAGATGGAGGCGATCACCGGTGTCGCGACGCTGGTGCCGCCGTAGCGTTGCCAGCCCTTGCCCTGTGAGCCGTAGGTCAGGTAGACGGCAACGTTGTCAGCGACGGCTGAGACGTCGGCGACACTTCGTCCCGTGCAGCCGGTGTCGTGCTGGAAGTCCGGCTTCGTCTGGCTGGACGCGCACCCGGAGCCCGGCCCGTAGGAGTCCCTGGTCCAGACGGTCTCCGACCAGCCGCGGGCGCTGGTCGGGTCGGCCGTCAAAGTGGTGCCGCCGACCGCGGTCACGGACGGGAGGGTCGCGGGGAAGGAGACGCCGTACTTGTTGTCACCGCTCGCCGCGACCACGGCGACGCCGGGATGGTCGTAGGAGGACCCGTAGGTGGCCAGATCGGTCGGGAAGTCACCGCTCCTGCCGTAGGAGTTGGAGACGTACTTCGCACCGAGGGCCACGGCCTCGTCCACACCGGCGGCGAGGTTGCTCAGATCGTCGTTGTCGGTTTCCACCAGCAGGATGTCGGCTCCCGGTGCCGCCGCGGAGACCATGTCCAGGTCGAGGGCGATCTCCCCGGCCCATGCGTCGCTGGAGCGTGGGTAGTCGGTGCCGCCGCGCTGGTCCACCTTCTTGAAGCAGCCGTTGGCGGTGGTGCAGGGCGGCAGGCCGTACTGGCTGCGGTAGATGGCCAGGTCCGCCTCGGCGTTGGGATTGTCGTAGGCGTCGACGATGGCGATTGTCTGGCCGGCGCCGCCGTTGGCGGGCAGGTTGTAGGCACTCTGAATGTCCTGCGGACCCAGCCCCGCGGGAACCTCGGACGAGCTCAGCCGCATCGTGGTCGGCTGGTCCGTCGCGCGCATGGCGTAGCACGTCGCGTGCCCCTTCGCCGGGGTGCCGCAGACGGGTGCCAAGTCGGGCTCGGCGTCGGATGCGTCCTGGGCCGTACTGGTCGTGGGCTGCGTGACCGTGGACGGGGCGGCGTGCGCAAGGGGCTGGACGCCCAGTAGTGCCATGGTCGCGACACCGAGAATCGCCGCGCCGCGATGGATTATGCGAAAGGCCGGGAACGCACCTCTCGCACGAGTGGATATCGACACAAGTCGCCAATCATGACTGGGCCCTCAACACGGGCCGACGGAAAGCGAATACGCATGAAGTGCGGGCGATCAATTAGCCGATGCCGATTGGCGGCCTGTCAACCCCCAGATTGTGGCGGGCGCATGTCGTCGGCGACCAGATCGAGACGAGCCCACCGATGTTCGGCGCGGTGAAGTCGAGCGTCCGGCCCGGCCCGTGGCCCGCGCCCCACCGCACCCCGTTCAACTCGCCATGGCGAAGTCTCGTGGACCGAGCCGCCGACCGGCTTCTCACTTGCGCAGGATCACATATGCCGCGCGGTTCGCCCTTGCCGGACAAGGCGAGTGGGCGGCAGAATGAAATCGCTCTCTCGCAGTTCCGGATTCCGCGCAACCCGGCGTTTTTTCTTCTTTCGATAACAACCTCAAGTTGATTCAGGGAGAGCTCGGCCAGCCGTTTCCAGCCTCAAATTTGCGGTGTTGAGTCGGATAGCGAGAACGGACTGAACGAGGCCGTGATGTGAACGCCCGCCGAGTGCCGACGGCTTCTCGGGGACCTGGTGGTCAACGACGTCCTGAAGGACACCGATGGCACCATGCCCGGCCGCTACTAGGTCCTGTCGTCAAATTCCCGTCGTCCGCCCGGAGGGCGGGCCCTGCGGCGTCAGGTGCGTGCTCTCGGCGTGCCGGGCACAGGCCCTCGT
>NZ_JBEYFS010000245.1:0-17045 GCF_040634475.1 Streptomyces sp. NPDC007095 | reverse complement strand
CTGAGGAACGGGTGGGAGAGCGTGGCGCGCTCGGCCAGCTGGACGAGGGTCAGGCCCCGTTCCTTGCGCAACTTGCGGATCGCGCTGGCCTCCACCACGCAGGCCGGCTGGTCGTCCGGCACCTGTCGCAGCACCTCGGCGGCCGCGTCCGGCCGGCCCTCGGCCAGGTGGGCGGCGGCGGCGACCAGAGCGACGTGAGCCTGCGCCCAGGGTGATGCCACGTCCGTGGAGACCGTCGGGTCCACCGCCGCCAGGGCGGCTCGGGTCTTGCCCCGGGCCAGCAGCAGACGTGCGGTCACGATGGACCGCCCCGTGGCCGACACCGGGTCCCGTGTCGCCAGGCGCGAGCCGACCGCCTCGTCGAGGAGGGCTTGGGCCTGATCCAGTTCGTTCCGGTCGACGGCCACGGCGGCCAGGACCACCCGCCCGATGTCCGAGCCGGACGATCCGCACAGGCCGAACCGCTCCGAGTCGGTCATCGCCGCCAGTGCCTTGCGCTCCGCCCTGACGAGCCGGCCGTTCAGGTAGTCGATCAGCGCCAGGTGCCCCAAGGAGTCCTCTCGCGGAAGCGCCGTCGAGGCCCCGCCGGGACAGCCCGCCGCCGCGGACAGCGCGGTGCGGGCGTCCTCGAAGCGCCCGGCCCACAGGCGCGCCGAGCCCAGATGGGTCAGCAGCAGAGCGATGAGTTCGGGATGTTGCCCCAGGAGGTGGGCGGGAACCGCCTGTCTCAGTCCCTCGGCCGCCTCCGCGGCCCTCTCCGCCTGGAGAGGGGACCCGGCCAGCCGGGCCGCCAGAGCCTCCAGCAGGGCGCAGCTCAGCCGCGCCGCCGCCGGGCCGGGCGCGTCGGTGGCCGCGTCGGGCACGTCCGCCGCCAGGCTCGCCTCGGCGTGGCGCAGACGGGCCAGACCACGGTCGAGGTCGCACTGGGACAGGTCCCGGGCCGCTCGGACGACGTCCGTCGCGGGGCTCGTGGCCTCGGGTCCCATCCGCGAGAACAGCTCGGCCAGCTCGTCACGGCGCAGACCGGTGAAGAGCTGCCCGATCGCCAGACCGTCGACGAAGGCACCGGCGGTGAACTCCCAGTCGCCCGCGGCGGCACCGTGGACGATCGTCTCCGGGAGGGATCCGGAGCTCAGCAGCCACCGGGCGGCCCGCCGGTGGAGTTCGGGCTCCAGTCCAGGACACCGCTCCCGCAGATGCGCCCGGAGGATCTCCCCGAACAGCGGGTGGAGCCGGTACCACGAGTGTCCGAGGTCCTCGACGAACGCGTTCTCGCGGTGCAGCTCGGCGAGAATGGGTTCGGCGTCGGCGCGCTGCGTCAGCGCGTTGGCCAGATCGGGGCAGAGGCGCTCGAGGACGCTGACCCGCAGCAGGAGGTCCTGCGTCTCGGCAGTTCGCCGCTTCAGCACCTCGGCCAGGAGGTAGTCGGCGACCGTACTCCGCCCTGCCTCGAATTCCTTCAGGTATCTTTCCGGATCCGGGCTCTCCCGCGCGGCCAGGGCGCACAGCCGCAGGCCGGCCGCCCATCCGCCGGTGCGGTCCACGAGCGCCCCCACCGCGGGCGTGGGCAGGCGCAGGCCGTGCAGCTCCAGGAGTACGGCCGCCTCCTCGGGTGTGAAGGCCAGTTCCGCGTTCCGGATCTCCGTCAGGTCACCGGCCGCCCGGTAACGGTGCACCGGCAGCAGCGGCTCGGTGCGGGTGACGAGGATGAGGCGCATTCCCGGTCCGGCATGGTGCAGGACGAATTCCAGCTGCTCCGCGATCTCCGGCGCGGTCACGCGGTCGTATTCGTCGAGCACGAAGATCGCCGGCCGCTCGCGTCCGCTCAGCTCGGCGGCGAGCCGTGCCAGCAGTTTGCGGTCGACCCGGCTCGCGTCGACGGGACAGCGAATGTCGCTGGGGACCGGCACGCCCGAGGCCCGCAGGGCCTGGAGCACGTACGCCCAGAACATCCCGGGCTGCTGATCCGCCGCGTCGGCGGTGAACCAGGCGACCGGATGCCCCAGCCCAGTGACCCACTCGGCGACCAGCAGGGTCTTCCCCGCCCCGGCCGCTCCGTTGACCACCGTCAACGGCGTCAGTAGAGCCTGGTCCAGGTGTTCGACCAGCCGCTCCCGCCGCAGGAACGTGACGGGCCTCGTCGGCGGCGCGAACCGCGTGCGCAGAAATGGGTCTCCCATGGGATCGACCCATCCGACGGTCGACCCCTGGCCGCTCTCCTCGATCCCAGCCATGGTGATCGCCATTATCCCGTCAGATCACGGGCGGCGCTCTTCTCACCCTTGTCCCAGGCGCTCTTCTCACTCCTGTCCCGCGGTTCCCGCTCGTGGTCCTCCTGCGGCTGCCGGGCCGGTTTCCCGGGTGCGCCTGTGCGGCCATCCGATCCTGTTGCCCGTCCGGAGAGGGTCGAGATCCGCTGCGGAGGCGGGGACGGCGGCGTACCCGACGAGCCCGACGCGGCCGGGAACGAGGACACCGGACTCGGCCTCCATCCGAACCGTGCCCGCCCTGGCTGCGTGCGGCGGGCCGCCATGCGGTCAGCGCCGGTACCCGTCTCCGGCAGAGAGCCCAGGATCGCACCATCGGTCCAGGGTGCCGCCTCGCCGACCACCAGGCGGGAGGAGTCGGGGCGTTCGGCACCGGTTCCGGCGCCGCCCGCTGCCGCACGAGCGCCCGACCGCAACCGCGGCCCGCCCGTCCCCGACGCCAGTTCGGAGATGACTTGACCCTCGGCCAGAGAAAACGGAAAAGGAAATCCCCAACCCGAATTTCACTTCTCGCAATAATCCCATGAACCGACACATCCGCATTGCCCGTCCGCGCACAGTTCCTGTACTCACAGCGCACAACAAAGAGTCGCGAGAGACCGTCACCACTCCCCACCCCCAATCACACGTGTAACTCGGCAGTTAAATCTTCGACGGCACACGACGCCCATCAAGGGACAAGTGCGAACTCTTCAGGATGTCCGGCAAGAAGGGCTTGGATGCAATTGTCCGATAGCGAACGGCCCTTGGTTACGACCGAATTAACGGGCTTGTTCGACCGACCGAAAGGTCTTTCTCGGTAATCGTCGGACGTATAAGTTTCCTCGCGACCTCATTCCTTTACGAGTCGAGGAAACCTCTTGGCAACCAACTCGTCCGGCAGGTCACGCCTGCTGGCCATAGGAGCAACTCTGCTGGTCATCGCGGTGACCCCGCCGATGTCAGCCGTTGCTCAGCCCCCCTCCACCGATGCCGACAGCGGTGCCGCGAGCTCACCGGTCGCCGGTCTGCCCGCTCCCGCCTCCGTCACGTTGGTGACGGGCGACAAGGTCACCGTCACCCCCGCGGGCAAGAACCCGGCCACCATCACCGTCCGGGACCCCGACGGCGACACCTCCGACGCCAGGATCACCAGCGTCGGCGGCGACACATACGTCTATCCCACCTCGGCCGACCGCTATCTGGCGGCAGGTGTGCTGGACAGACGGCTCTTCGACGTCACCCGGCTCATCGCCGACGGCTACGACGACGCGCACATCGGACACGTACCGCTGATCCTCACCTACGAGAAGGGCCTGGGCAGCACCGAGAAGAGCGCGCTGAAACAGGCCCGTTCACTTCCGGGCGAGGCGACGGACATCCGTCCGCTCACCAGCGTCAACGGGGCCGCGCTGGCCGAGGACCACAAGGAGGCGGCCGCCTTCTGGGACTCCCTCACCGGTACCGACCGCGACCAGGCCGGCCTGCGCTCTCCGGCCGCCACAGAGGCGACCCCGTCCGACGCCTCCACGTCGTTCACCGGCGGCGTCGCCAAGGTCTGGCTGGACGGAAAGGTCACCGGTCAACTCGCGGAGACCACGGCACAGATCGGCGCCCCGGAGGTCTGGGCCGGCGGAAACACCGGCAAGGGCGTCGATGTCGCGGTGCTGGACACCGGCTACGACCTCAGCCATCCCGACCTCGCAGGCGTGGTCACCTCGTCGGAGAGCTTCGTCCCGGGCGAGGACGTCGACGATCAGCACGGACACGGCACCCATGTCGCCTCCACCATCGCCGGCAGCGGCGCCGCCTCGGACGGCAAGGAGAAGGGCGTCGCACCCGGCGCCTCCCTGCACGTGGGGAAGGTGCTGAGCAACGGCGGCAGCGGTCAGGACTCCTGGATCCTGGCCGGCATGGAATGGGCCGCCCGAGACGTCAAGGCGCGGGTGATCAGCATGAGTCTGGGCTCGGACGAGCCCAGCGACGGCACCGACCTGCTCAGCCGGTCGGTGAACGAGCTGAGTGCCGAGACCGGCGCCCTGTTCACCATCGCCGCGGGCAACTCGGGCCCCGGCGACCACACCGTCCGGGCGCCCGGTACGGCGACCGCCGCACTGACGGTCGGCGCGGTCGACTCCCAGGACGCCATCGCCGACTTCTCCAGTCGCGGACCTCGCCTCGGCGACGACGCGCTCAAGCCCGAGATCACCGCGCCCGGCGTGGACGTACTGGCGGCACGCTCCCACTACTTCTGGGAGGGAGAGGGTTACTACGTGACGCTGAGCGGCACTTCGATGGCGACCCCGCACGTCGCCGGAGCCGCCGCGCTGTTGGCCTCGAAGCACCCGGACTGGACCGGCGCCCAGCTCAAGGACGCCCTGATCAGCACCGCCGCGCCGACCGACGCCATCAGCGCGGACGACGGAGGCAACGGCCGGGTGGACGCAGCGGCCGCCACCCGCTCCACGCTCTTCGCCACCGGTACGGCCGATGCCGGAATGCACTCTCTGGGCGGCGAGCCCGGCGAGACCGTCGTCAAGCCGGTGGAGTGGACCAACACCGGCGACGAACCGGTCAGCGTGGACCTGGCGGTGGACGCTCCAGGCGCCCCGGCCGGCCTCTTCGCCCTCTCCGCCCCGCAGTTGACGGTCCCCGCCCATGGGAGCGCCTCCGCGACCATGACCACCTACCTGGACAAGGCCCCCGCCGCCCACCGCTACACCGGCCGGATCACCGCGTCCGTCTCCGGCAAGGTGGAGACACGTACGCTCATCGGCGTCAGCACCCAGGAGAAGCCCCACCACCTGCGCGTCGAGCTCCAGGACCGGTCCGGCAACCCGCTCGACGGCCCGGTGGAGTTCCTGCGCAAGGGCGGCGGGGCGAACGCCTACTCGCTCGCCTACAGCTCCGGCGGTGTCGTCGACACGATCGTCCCGCCGGGTACCTACGCGGCCTGGGCCTTCGGGGAGGTGGAAGGCATCCACGGCAAGTCCTCTCTGGGCCTGGCGCTGCTCACCCAGCCCCAGATCGACGTGCACGGTGACATCGATGTCGTGCTCGGCGGGCCCTCGCTGCGCCGGACCGACGCCCCGACCCCCAGACCCAGCACCACCGACACCCAGGGTCGGATCGACTACTACCGGACCTTCGGCGGCGGCGAGGATTCCGGCACCTCGATCAATGTCGGCGCGGAATACGACAGCGTCTGGGCCCAGCCGACCGCGAAGGTCTCGGCGGGCTCGATGACCTACACGGTGCGCTGGCGCAAACAGCAGCCGCTGCTCGCCCTCGCCTCCGGCAGCCAGTCCTTCGACGACCTGTGGCTTCAGCCGGGCTCCGCCAAACTCCCCGAGGGCCGCGGCAGCCTGTCCACGGTCTTCGCCGGGTACGGCACGAAGGCCGACTACGCCGGGCTGGACGCCGCGGGCAAGGCCGCCGTCGTCCGCTACAACGGCGACGACGAGCAGATCACCGCGGCCAAGGACGCGGGGGTCAAGCTCCTGCTCCTCGTCAACGACGGATACGGCCGGCTGCGCGAGCCCGTCAGCCGTACCACGCTGACCGTCGTCGGCCTCTCCAGGACGGAGGGCGAGAAGCTGATCTCGCGCATCGAGAACGCCGTGGACGGCAGCGTCGCGCTCGACACCGTCTCCCACCCCGTCACCACCTACCTCTACGACCTGGTCCACAGCTGGCAGGACCGGATCCCGACCGACCAGACCTACGCGCCTGAGCCGAGTCAACTCGCCACGGTCGAGGTCGGATTCCGCAACGACCCGACCCACGAGGTCCAGGAGTACCGCTACGACGTCCAGCCGTATCTGCCCTACCGGTACGGCGTGACCTCGACATCGAACACGGGCACGCACCGCACCGACTACGTCAGCACCGACAAGTCCGTGCCGTGGATGGAGGAGGTGTACGAGGTCAGCAAGGTGCCCGAGACCTGGCAGAACTCCGACCGCGTCACCTACCCGGCGGGCAGGACGACCGAGGTGACCTGGTTCGGGCCGATCCAGCGGCCCCGGGTCAACGGAAGCATCGAGCTGCCCCACCGCACCGGTGACCATCTCGTCGCGTACGTGCCCGGCTGGGGCGACTCGGGCGAGAACCACGTCGGCACCTTCGGGTACGGCCCCAACACCCAGACGACCGAGCTCTATCAGGGCGGCAAGCTCCTCGCCACCACCGGCGGCGGCTGGATCGAGGCGGACGTCCGGCCGGCCAAGGCCTCCTACCGGCTGGTGACCGACACCGCCCGCACCGGGACCTATCCGTACTCCACCAGGACACACACCGAATGGGCCTTCGCCTCGGCCGCCACCGCGGACGCCGACGAGGTGCGGCAACTGCCGCTCGTCCAGCTCGACTACCGGATACCGACCGCTCAGGACGGCAGTGCCGAGCGTGACGCCGAGCTCCTCGTCACCCCCGCACACCTCCCCGGCGACCCGAGCAGCGCCCTCCGTACGAACACCATCGAGCTCTCCTACGACGACGGCGCCACCTGGAAGCGCGCCACACAGAGCAACTCCGCCAAGGGAGCCCTCGTCCGGCTCCATGCCCCGGCCACTGCCCGTTTCCTCACCCTGCGCGTACACGCGAGTGACAGCCGCGGCGACACGGTGACGCAGACCATCACCCGCGCGGTCGGCATCGGCTGATCGCCGCCACTCACCGACGTACCGAACCGCGGGCCCGCGGTGCACACCCCGGGCCCGCGGTGCCCCATCCGCATGCGGATCGGCCAGTGGGTAGGAATCCTCTCTGGTACGAGAATTCTATTATCGATTGTCGATAGGCACATGCCCATTCGCGCTACGCTCCCGGCGTCCGAGCCGAGCATGGGGGGGCAGCGAGGACGATCGGACAACTTGCCTAGGACCCAGGGTCGAGCAGCAGTTGGAGCGCACAGCACTCACGATTCACGAATGAACTCACCCACCCATACCGCATCGACACCGGCGGCACGGTCCAGGAGCAAATACGGATCACCGCGGACGCCGTGTTCCTCGACACCGGTTCCCCCGGCACACTCCGCCTCCTGGTCAAGCCGCGGGCCAAGGGCCTCGTGCCCGACCTGCCCGACGCCATCGGCACCCAGTGGGGCAACAATGGCGACCGGATCTACGCCTGGATCGGCATGGACGGTGACATCGGAACCCAGCAGGGCGGACCGGCCTGTGTCGGCGGACTCGGCTCACACTCGTGAACGCGGGGTCACCCATCCGGGCCGGGGGCGTCAAGGCGATGACCGTCGTCGGCTTCGGCATCATCGACGTCGCGGGCACCCGGGCGTACGACGCGGACCATGACGACGCCGTACTGACCTGGCCGTCCTCCGGCGACGCCGCGCTCGAGAAACTGATCGCGGCACGCATGCAGGCCATCGTCCGCCAGGATCTCGGACGCGTCTTCTGGACGATCGCGGTCACGGATGCACCGCTCCGGTTCCCTTCTCACCGTCAGCCCCTGCCCAGCCGCCGGAACTCGCCTCTGTCGACATCACGTTGACACGGCCGGTTGCCGGGCGTTGACTGACAGGACGGTGCGGAGCCCCTGCCATTACGGTGACACACTCCACTGACCACGACAGCCGTGATCACCGGCAGGTGAAGCACCCTTCGGGCCTGTGCACGACGCGGCCCCGCCAGGGCGACGACACCGACGCGGCCGGTACGACGTACAGGAAAGTGGCACACGATGATGTACGACCAGTCACGCGCCCAGCAGCCTCCGGACAAACAGCCCGGTTCGGCCGGGCGTCGTACGCCGGGCCCCGAGCCGCTGCTCCCGTCGGACGAACGGGACAAGCTCGCCCAGCGCCTCCAACACGCCCTCAACACCTTCGCCGACAGCCCGCGTGAGGCGTTGGAAGAGGCCGAGACCGCATTCGACGAGGTCACCGCCCAGCTCATGAGCACTCTCGCGGAACGGCGGCGTGTTCTCCACGCGACCTGGCAGGACCAGGACCCCGGGACACAGCCGGACGAACTCCGGCACGCGCTGAGGCAGTACCGGGAGATCACACAACGGCTGCTGCGCATGTAGACAGCCGACGGTCACGCCCCGTCCCGGGTACGGCGGCCAGGACCGTCAGGCGGTCTCGCCGTGGTGGGTCCGGTCGGCGGGTGGTCTGCTGGTGTCGAGCCAGGAGCGCAGCGGGCCGGCGGCGTGCGAGGCGTCGATCGTGAGATGCAGTCGCACCCCCGTCCCCGATCGGCCCTCGGGATAACTCCGTTGCTCGTCCCCGGCGAACATGAGCCGGAGCGCGTCGGCGACGCGCCGGGCCGCCTCGGGGTTCTCGGAGACGAGGCGGACCTCCACCCGGCCCTGCCCGTGGGGCTCGTCCGAAGACGCGGCGCAGTCCGATCGGTGTGTGGCTTCGGAAGTCATAGGGCGGAACCTGCCCCGGACCGGAGCGGCCCGTGTCTGCTGCGCGACGAGGACGAGACCGGTCAGATCACCGGCATACGACGTGCCCTCGGTGGTTCCCACCGTACTCCCTCCCGCTCGCGCCGACCCTTACAGCGTGGGCGGGAGTACGGTGGGGAGTACCGAGGGCATTCCGCACACCGGCCGTCACGCCGGGTCGTTCTCGGTGAGCGATGAGCCCGGGCCGTGACCTCAGGGGACGGCCCGAAGACGGGTCCGCATCATGTCCGCGACCTTCGAAGCGCCTCTGCCGCGGCGTGAACCCGTCGCCGCCCCGCCCGCCCGCCTCGCGCTGAAGACCGTCGGAATGTGAGGCGCCCGCACCATGGACAC
Organism: Streptomyces sp. NPDC007095; assembly: GCF_040634475.1. Classification (NCBI taxonomy): domain Bacteria; kingdom Bacillati; phylum Actinomycetota; class Actinomycetes; order Kitasatosporales; family Streptomycetaceae; genus Streptomyces; species Streptomyces sp. NPDC007095. Next base: position 8,031 of record NZ_JBEYFS010000245.1, on the reverse strand, counting down.
CGACCTGACCGTCACCGCGTTCCTGCTGCTCATCACTATCGCGGCATACGTGATCCACCGGCTCAACACCCAGCACGCCGAAAGGATAGCCGTGCATCGGTACAGCGGCCTGCTGTCCAGCCGCCGACGCGGCCACGAGGCGGCCCGGCCTCCCGCCCCGCCGGACCAGTCCGAGACGGCGAGGTCGGGTGAGCGACGCGACCACCGCGACGGAGGCCGCGGCCGCTTCCCGCCGCGCCGCCATCGGAGCCGCACCACCCACAACGAGCGGTGACCCGTGCCGCCCCACGGCCGCCGTACACAGCGCCGGTTGGCCCCCATGCACACAAGCTCGGGCCGGATCTCCCGTCCAAAGTCCTCCCGTCCTCAACCCACGGCTGCCAGGAACCGAGGCCCGCACCATGACTCTTCCACGACTGAACGTCTACCGGCACGATCGGGGGAGTCGGGCGCTCATCACCCTGGCCGGTGAGATCGACCCGGCCACGGCCCCTCTGGTGCGCACCGTTCTCGAGCGGTGCCTGGGCGACGGGATCACCACCATCGACGTCGACCTGACCACGGTCGGCCGCTGCGACAGCAGCGGCCTGAACGTCTTCCTCGAGATGTCGGAGCACGCCACCACGGCGCACGCCTCACTGCGGTTGCACCACCCGTCCCCACCCACGGCGCGGCTCCTCGCGCGCACCGGCTCCACTCCCCTGCTCCTCGACCCTCCGGCGGCTCCGGTGCCGTCTTCCCTCCTTCACGACCTCCGCTCCACCGCTCCCCCGCCGAGCCCCCGCTGACCGGTGGTCAGCGCGACCTGCCGGGCACGGCTCTCGTCAGTGGACGTCGGCCGCCACGGCGGCCATCAGGTACTCGGCGTCCGCCGCGTCGACCTCCGGGGACACGACCAACAGGTCCCATCGGCCACGGGCCGGGCTGAGCAGGCAGACGGTGTGCCGGTCCCGCGAAACGGGCTCCCTGCGCAGTCGTACGACGTGGTTGGCGACGAGTATCCGTCCCGGCGACGCGGACCACATCTCCGCGTTCACGGTGACACCGTTGATCTGCCCCCAGTCCCGGGGCAAGGCGCCTATCAACAGGGGGAGTTCGACCAGCAGATTGCGTGAGCGGGGCCACCATGCCCCGTCGATGCGCCGCGGCACCGCGCTGTGCGGCGCCAGCCGTAGGCGGGCCACGGGCCCTGCGGGCGGGGGCTGGAGGACGGAGGCCATGAAGGCGTTCCTGTCTGGGGGCACGGCCTCATGGCCTGCCCCCCGGTGCTGTCTGCGGCGGACGGCGGGCGGAAGGAACGACGGGACAGCCCCGGGTGAGGAGATTGGTGAGGACGAATCAGGCGGCAGGCGGGGCTTCTTGGCCTCGGTTCCCCCACCGGTACGGGGCTGACCGCACGCAGCATGCGCAGCAATCGGATGCCGTCCAGATCCGGCAGGCCGAGGTCGAGGACCACGAGATCGGGACGCTCGTCCAGCGCGATCTGCAGGCCGCCCATCGCGGTGTGCGCGGCGGCGACCGCATGGCCGCGCTCACTCAGGGCGCGGATCAGCGGTGTACGTATCGTCGGGTCGTCTTCGATCAGCAACAGGCGCACCACAGCAGGCACGCTATCCGAGTCGGCGGGCGGGCCGACCCCCTTAACCCTCCCTTGGGGTCCCCCGGTTCTGTCGTTGACGACGGCCGCGGGACAGTCGTCCGCATGCCTTCCCGCACTGTTCTCGCCGTGGCCGGCTGGGCGACCGCCGCCGTGGCCGCCACGCTCACGGGCCTGGCCGCCGTACAGGTCATCGGCGACGGGATCACCTCCTCCGCGGACGGCGGGGTGCTCACCCCGGAGCAGGCCGAGCGGCACTTCGCCTCGGCGACGGCTTCACCGTCGCCCGGCCCGAGCACGGCGTCGCACACCCCGGCTCCGACGCCCTCACCGTCCGCGGGAGGTCCCTCCGCCACCACGGTCAAGGAGGTGTTCTCCACTACGGGCGGGACGGTCATCGCCGAGTGCGACGGCGCGGTGGCGCGGCTGGTGTCGTGGGCCCCCGCCCAGGGTTTCGGCATCGAACGCGCAGACGCGGGGCCCGACGAACACGCCGAAGTGAGGTTCGAGGGCGCCGCAGGCAAGGTCGAGCTCCGCGTGCACTGCGTGCGCGGCCGACCCAGCGGGTCATGGAAGCAGGACGACTGACCGGACGACCAGAGCCGACGGCCGTCGAGCTGACGGCACACCACTTCGGTGGTGCCGGTCGTCACCGGCCCGGGGGGACTTGTACGTTGCGCGGAGCCGCCCTGCCTATCGGCCGGCGGCGCACAGCGCGTGGTCGATCAGAGTGCCGGTCGCCCGGTTGAGCGCGGTCAGGTCGGGCATCGCGGAGGTGGTGGTGACGGAGATGGTGACCGCGCGCCGCCCGTCCGATGTGACCGCGGGGCGGGTGTAGGTGCCGAACCCGTCGCCCTCATGCATGTAGTAATGGCCGCCGCAGGACAGCGGGATCTCGCGCAGGCCCAGGCCGTAGGTACCCTCGGGCAGCTCCGCGACGTCGTCCGGGTCGTCGGTGCGCCGTACGGTCTGCCGCATCTCCCGCCACTGCTCGGCCGGCAGCAGGCGGCCGTCGGCCAGCGAGCGGAAGAAGACGTTGAGGTCCGCGGTGGTGCTCACCACCCCGGAGTCGGCGGTGTGCAGGTAGCTGTTCGTGGTGACGTCGAGCCTGGTGCCGTCCGTGCCGGTCAGATAGGTGCTCACGTACGGTGTGGGCAGGAACGGGTCGAAACCGGGCACCGAGGTCTGGCGCAGGCCCAGTCCGGCGATGATGCGGTGCTCGACCAACTCCCTCCAACCGGTGCCGCTCGCCTTCTCGGCGATCATTCCGGCCAGCAGGTAGTTGGTGTTGGAGTATGCCCAGCGGGTGCGGCCGGCCTCCGGCACGAACAGCGGCTTGTGGGCCACGGCCATCACCACCAGGTCGTGAGTGGAGGTGTCGTCGTAACGGTTCTCGTCGAAGTGCTCGCGGAGCTTCTGCTGGATGTCCGGGTCGTCCATGTAGTCGAACAGTCCGCTGGTCTGGCGGAGCAGGTCGCGCACGGTGATCCGGGAGCCGTCGTTGCCGTTGCCGGAGACCACGCCGGGCAGCCAGTGCTCGACGGTGTCGTCCAGGGAGAGCTGCTTCTCGGCGGCGAGTTGCAGCACCACGGTGGCGACGAATGCCTTGGTGGTGGAGGCCGTCCGGAAGTGCGAGCCCCACGGCACGGGGGCGTGGGAGCCGGCCGACACGGTGCCGAGGCGGGCCTGTATGCGCCCTCCGGACAGGCCGTCGATCCTGGCCAGCACATTCACGTCCCCGCCGCCAGCCTTGCGTACGGCGGCCAGGTCGCGGCGGAGCTCGGCCTGGGTGTATTCACCGCGTGCGGCGCGGTGCCCGGAGGCTGCGGAGGCCGCCTCCGGCAGCAGCACGGCGGCGACCAGGGCGGCTGCCGCGAGGGCGGCGGCCGACGCCTTCTTCTTGCCGGTCTTGGCTGTTGTGCGCTTCGTGCCGGTCTCGAGAGAACGCATGGTTCGAACCTCCGGTTCGCGCTGGTGGACCACGGTCCGCTGACGCCAACCAGCCAACCGGACCCCGAACCCGGGGCCCATGGCCCTACCACCCGTACCAGAGGTGGTGCCGGCCCCGCCCATGGTGGGGAAAACCCGAAGCCGGCCCCACCTGCGGTCCCGAGGTTCAGTGCACCCTCCCCGTCCCCGGTCCCACCGCTCGTTGTCACATGCGCGAGGCCGGCGGTGTCTTCATGTCGAACCGGCAAGCAGGCACACATACAAGGAGAACACCATGACGCTGCGCGTCCCGAAGGCCGAGCTCCCCGTAGAGCTCCGCGAAATCATGATCAAGCAGCTCGGTGCCGTGCCCGAGCCCGTCGAGGTGCTGTGGAACAACCCCGAACTCGCCGAAGCCAACCAGGAGTTCTCGGCCAAGGTGGCCACGTGGGACGCGGCCGACGCGAGCCTCAAGACGTTCGCGCACATGGCCGTCGCGGCACAGGTCGGTTGCAGCTGGTGCCTCGACATCAACTACTTCCACGCACTGAACCAGGACCTGGACCTGGCCAAGGCGAGCCAGGTGCCGCGCTGGCGGCAGTCGGAGGTGTTCACGCCACTGGAGCGGGACGTGCTGGAGTACGCCGAGGCCATGACGAACACACCGACGACCGTCACCGACGAGTTGTCCGCACGGCTGCTCGACCGGCTCGGCCCGGCGGCGATGGTCGAACTCACCGTGTTCATCGGCTTCGCCAACCTGGCCACCAGGTGCAACACGGCACACGGGATCACGTCGCAGGGCTACTCCGATGCCTGCGAGATTCCGCTGGCCGCGCGTGCGCAGAACTCCGGCGTAGCGTCGACGGCATGACCGAGGACCCGTTCGTCGCCCATCGCAGCCTGCTGTTCACAGTCGCCTACGAGATGCTCGGCTCGTCGGCCGACGCCGAGGACGTGCTGCAGGAATCCTGGCTCCGGTGGGCCGACGTCGACCGCGCGCAGGTGCGTGACCCGCGGGCCTACCTCGTACGAACCGTCACACGGCAGGCCCTCAACCGTCTGCGGACCTTGTCGCGCAGCCGCGAGGAGTACGTCGGCGAATGGCTGCCGGAGCCGCTGCTGACCAGCCCTGACGTCGCCGAGGACGTCGAGCTCGCGGAGAACGTCTCGATCGCGATGCTTACCGTGCTCGAAACGCTCGGGCCGACAGAGCGCGCGGTGTTCGTGCTCCGCGAGGTCTTCGAGATGCCGTACGGCGAGATCGCCGAGGCCGTCGGCAAGTCCGCGGCCGCGGTGCGCCAGATCGCGCGGCGGGCACGCGAACACGTGGCGGCCCGGCGGCCGCGGGTGCCGGTGAGCCGGTCGGAGCAGCAGGCCGTGGTGGAGCGGTTCCTGGCCGCGCTGCGCACCGGCCAGTTGCAGGAACTGCTGGACGTCATGGCACCGGACGTGGTTCTGATCGCCGACGGCGGCGGGCTTGCGTCCGCCGCGCCGGCTCCGATCCACGGGGCCGCACTCGTGGCGAAGATGCTCGCCCGCCCGGACCGGGTGGTGTCGGCCGTGTGGCTCAACGGCGCGCCCGCGGGCAGGATCGAGCTCGACGGGCGACTGGCCGCGGTGAGCCTCGTGGTGGAAAACGGGAAAGTCATCCGGATCCACGCGATCGCAAACCCGCGGAAGCTGACGCGGCTCGATGAACCGGCCGAACTCACCAGGTAGGACCGGCCTCTGCCGCTGTGGCGTCGTGTGTTCCGGGCGGTTCGGACCGCCCGGAACACTCACGACCGCACAGTGCAAGGACGCGGACCGGGGACCGTCGCGCTTGGTATGAACTGAGTATGAGCTCGGTGTGACCGCCGCGAGTCCGGTGCGTGCGCGACGGGGGCCGGTCGTGCGCGGCATAGAGTGCCACGGCAGATCTGGCTTGCCGTGGAGGTAGAACGCGATGGGGAATCCGCCACAGCTCACCGTGGGACGGCTCCTCTTCTCATGGGAACTGGACGTGCCCGCGCTGCTGGTGGTCGTCGTCCTGGGCGCGCTGTACGGCTGGGGCGTGCTGCGTCTGAGACGCCGGGGCGAGCACTGGCCCCTGCCGCGTGTCGGCGCCTTCGCGCTGCTCGGCCTGGGCACCCTCGTCGTGGCCACGATGTCCGCGCTGGCCGTGTACGACCACGTGCTGTTCTGGCCGGCCGCCGTCCAGAACGTCCTCCTCGACCTGATCGCACCGCTCGGGCTGGCCCTGGGCGATCCGCTGCGGCTGGCCCTCCGTTCCCTGCCCGAGGGTGCCGCCGGGCGTGTGCAGCGGGCGCTGACCGGACGGCTGGTGCGGCTGCTCACCTTCCCGCTGGTCAGCACGGCTCTGGTGCTCGCGACGGAGTTGACGGTGTACTTCACGCCGTACTTCGAGTCCGCTCTGGGCAACGACTGGCTGCACGAGGTGATGTATCTGCATCTGCTGCTCGCCGGAAGCCTGTTCGTCATGCCGATGCTCACCCGCGAGGAGGCGCTGCCGAGGTGGTGTACGCATCCGGTCCGGGCGGCGCTGGTGTTCCTGGACGGGATCATCGACGCCGTACCGGGCATCGTGGTGATGACTCACGGGACGCTCATCGCCGGAACCTGGTACCTGCGTCACGCGCCGTCCTGGGCGCCGGACGTGCTCCATGACCAGCAGCTCGGCGGTGGCGCGATGATCAGCATCGCCGAGTTGGTGGCGCTGCCCTTCCTCCTCGCGATCCTGGTGCAGTGGGCCCGTACCGAACGCGCCGAGACCGTCGTACTGGACCGCCGCCTGGAGGCGGAGCTGGTCCCGGCGACGCCCGCGCCGGGAGCGGCACGGACATCCGAACTCGTACGTCCCTGGTGGGAGACCGAGAACAGCGAAGTCGCCCAACGCATCCGGCACCAGCGGCCGGGACGTTGACACACGCATGCCGGTCTTGTCCCACGGGCGCCCGATCAACGGGTTGCCGGAGGCGGACGTGGCACTGACCGGCGTCGAGGCATTCGTCTCTCGAGGCTCATGCACGAGCCGCTCCTCGTCCGTGGCGCGCCGTGCGGCAGGATGGGGCCATGAGCGTAGTCAAGAAGAAGCACATAGCCTTGACCTGCGGCGATGCAAGCCACGCGACCCGTTTTGATCCAGACCCCCCGGGTGTCCATTTCGCGGAAATGCGCCTAACCATGGGGGCCGGGTCTCCGGGGGCTGTTCGCTCAGAGATTGACCTACCCCCTTACCTTCTTGGCGGCCCCGCGATGGGCGGCGGTTCCGCGAGGCGCACAACACGATCCGCCTCAACATCGAACCCGAGTACCGGATGACCGTAATCGCCCTCCGGATCCATCAGTACCGGCTTGCCCATCCGTCGACCGATGTCCCGCAGAAAACCGCAGAACAGATCGAGTCGCGCCTGTCCCTGAAGCTCCCGCAGATCCATATCGAAGTCGATCTCCTCCGGCGCATGGAAGCGGAAGATCGCCAGCACCTCGGTTGACGGCCAGACCCGCAGCTCAGGGCACTCAGCGTCGGCCGGGCGGGAGAGCACTGTCTCCGCCTTGGGCACCGGCAGCACCGTCTCGCCCTCGGAGTACTGGCATTTCCAGCCGCGCTCACCAACGAGATCCAGGAGTGCCTGCCAGTCTGCCACTGAGGCATCTGGGACGCGCACGTCTGGCAGCGAACCCATCAGGTCCGGATCGAAGAAGTACGCAACGTCATCCCACAGCAGATCAGACACCCCGCCATGCTGCCTGGCAGCCCATCCCGACGCAGCCCAATTTCCGAGACGAACCACACAGGCCCTCCTTTGCCCAGACACGAGAAAGACCGTCCGCCACAGTGGGCAGACGGTCTCTCAAAATGAACATCTACCGCTGTAGGGCACCGGGAACGGTGCCACCATCGTCATTCGTCACCGGCCGACACCATCCGCAGGGCCACAATGCCCGCAGGAACGCCCACGGCCCGCCGCCGGAGGGATTCCAGCAACGGGCCGTGAACGGCGCTCAGGCGCCTACTTGACTGGTGCCTCCGCCCAGTGCACGGCCACCCGTTCCGCCGTGTTCGCGTTCCGGCCCCTGCCCACGCTGCGTGCCACGCTCACACGGTCAATGAACAGCGCAAGGAACTCCCGTCGTTCGGAAAGGGCCCAACCGGCCCACGTCGACTCCGGCCCCAGCGGGTCCCCCTCCGGGTCCGTCCACTCCGAGGGGATCGCCACCGTGCCAGCCTCGGCGGTCCCCAGTTCTTCCACGCGTCCGGCCGTTCGCTCCTCGTGCGCTGTCAACCGCTCCACGGACTCACGGAACATCTGGTCACCCACGGCACCCGCGTACAAACCTGCCTGCCGGTCGACGTACAGCGTGCGGAGCGCTTCGCGTACGTGCTCCAACTCGGTGCGAGCGGCTGCTAGTGCCGCAACAGGCAACGTTCGCCCCGTCGCGACGCCCGGCACGCACTCTCGCCGCACCGGCCGAAAGCCCAAGTACGTCCAGTACGAGGA
>NZ_JBEYFS010000244.1:0-17111 GCF_040634475.1 Streptomyces sp. NPDC007095 | reverse complement strand
GGGAACGACAGCGGTCCCACCGCGGTCGTACCCCCACGCTCCTGGCTGCGGGAGACCGTCTCGTCCGCACTCGCCACCGCGAAGTACGGGGTCCAGGTGGCCACCCTCGCTCCGAAGCCGGACATCGCCGAGACGCCGGCGACCGGCACTCCGTTGACCCGGGCGAACCGGTACTCCCTGCCCAGCCTGCCCGCGTGCCACTCCCAGCCCAGTACGGCGTGGTAGAAATCCTGCGCGGCCCGCAGATCGCGTGTGGCCAGGCTGACCCAGCAGGGCGCGCCGAACACCGAGTGGCTGGAGACAACCGCACGGTCGAGTGTTCTGTCGCTCTTCATCGCTGTACCGTCCTGACCTCACTGGCCGGCAGCGGCTGGACACGAGTACTCCGGGATGTCGGAGGCGTACGGCACGCGACCGACGTCCGCCCAGCCCGGGGAGGCCTTCCGCACCGGAAGGCCTCCGACGGCTCAGGAGTACCCGCGGATCCGCTGTCTCATCAGCTCCAGCATCCCCCGCCTCGGCCTCCCACGCACCATACAAGGGCATAAACGGGCATAAACGGATTTATGCTCGCGGTCGCTCGAAGGTCAGGAGCAGTCCCTCCACCGCGCCGGGGCCTATGCGCCCCTTGACATCGGCGGACGTGATCGCCTTGAGCGCCCAGCCGTCCTCGGCGTGCTTGTTCAGAACCTTCTCCAGCTTGTCGCTGTCCAGTGCGTCGCCGATGAGCGACTCCCGGAAGGTGGCGACCTTGTACTCGTACGTGTAGGCGTTGCTCATGACTGCGGGGTTCTCCTGCGGTTCGAACGGTATGGCCGGGCCCACCCAATCACTGTTCGATGCCGTGGCACAGGGGAGGGGCCGGTCCGTACGGATACCTTTGGTGAAGCTTCATGGAGGGCCGGTCCGGAGCGTGGGGAAGGACCGGCCGGGCGGAGGGAACTCATGGACAAGGCACCGGGCAGCGGCCACATACGCGCGACCGAAGAGGCTTGCGGAGGCATTGCCGCGGGCGAGGGGGGCGTGGACGGCTTCGCAGGGCTGCGGGCGCGCGACTTCGGCTACCTCGACGAGGGCGGCCACACCTACCTCGACCACACGGGTGCCGGGCTGCCGCCACGCTCGCTCGTCACGGGGAGTGCCGAACGGATCACCGGCGGGTTATTCGGCAACCCGCACTCCGAGAGCCCGGCCTCCCGCGCCTCGGGACTGCTGCTCGCCGAGGCCCGCCGTGCGGTGCTCCGGCACTTCGGCGCGGACCCCGCCGAGTACGCCGTGATCTTCACGGCCAACGCCACGGGCGCGCTGCGCCTGGTCGGCGAGGCGTATCCGTTCGCGCGCGGCAGCAGGCTGGTGATGTCGCTGGACAACCACAACTCGGTCAACGGTCTGCGCGAGTACGCGCGGGCCAGGGGAGCCGCGACGGCGTACGTCCCCGTGAGCGGGCCCGGCCTGCGGATCGACGAGGAACGTCTCCGGGACGCGCTCACCGCACGCGGACGCGGCCCTGGGCGTCACCTGAGCCACCTGGGGCGGCGCGGCCACCTGGGGCGGCGCGGTGGCGTGGGGCCGCGCGGGCTGCTCGCCTACCCGGCCCAGAGCAACTTCACCGGCGTCCAGCATCCGCTGGAGTGGATCGCGCGGGCGCAGGAGCAGGGTTACGACGTCCTGCTCGACGCGGCCGCCTTCGTGCCGACGAATCCGCTCGACCTCGGCCGGTTCCATCCGGACTTCACCGTCGTCAGCTGGTACAAGGTCTTCGGCCACCCCACCGGCATCGGCAGTCTGATCGCCCGCCGGGAGGCCCTCGCCAAGCTGCGCCGGCCCTGGTTCTCCGGTGGCACGATCTACGCGGTCAGCGCGCAGGCGCAGTGGCACGTTCTGGCGGACGACGAGGCGGCCTTCGAGGACGGCACGGTGAACTTCCTGTCCGTCCCGGACGTCACCGCCGGGCTGGAGTGGATCGACCGCCTCGGCATGGACCGGGTGCACGCCCACGTCAGCGCCCTCACCGGCCAACTACTCACCGGCCTGGGGGCGTTGTGCCACAGCGACGGTTCCCCGATGGCCCGCGTGTACGGCCCCCTGGACGCCGGGGCGGCCCGTGGCGGCACGGTCGCGCTGAACCTGTTGGGAGCGGACGGCCGGATCGTCGACGAGCGCGTCGTCACCCGAGACAGCGCCGAGCGCGGTATCTCGCTGCGGACCGGCTGTTTCTGCAACCCGGGTGCCGGTGAGGCGGCGTTCGCCCTCCCGCTGCGCCGGCTGCGCTCGGCCGCGGGCAGGCAACTCGGTTCGATGGAGGAGTACTTGGGCCTGCTGCGGCTGCCTTCGGCCGGTGCCGTCCGCATCTCCCTGGGCGTGTCGTCCCAGCCCAGGGACATCGAGACGTTCCTGACGTACGTGACCCAGACCTATCGCGACCGCGTGCCGGGAGTGACGGGGCTGGCGGCTCGGGTGGGGTGCTGAGGGCCTGGCGGCGGTGACGGCCGTGGTGGACCTGGACGCCCCCCGCGAACGACACGGCCGGGTCGCCGAAGCCGCCCGCGGGTGCCGGGCCCGGCGCTCAGTGTCCCGCCCTGCTCCGCACCGCGCCCTCCCGGCACTTGCGCACCAGAATCGCCCACGTCACCACAAGGAACAGCACCGCGAACCCCGCGAGGATCAACCATCCGCGGCTCGCCGGATGACCGAACGAGTCCCCGTACGACTCCAGCAGCGGCGGCCCCAGGGGCGACGTGCCCGTGCGCCACAGCGACTCCAGGCCGACCCCCCTGCCCAGTGCCTCGAACGCCCACCGGTTGGTCATCGCCCAGCTGATCGCCTCGCCCGCGCCGGTCATCCGCGGCACCGGCACGAACGCCCCCGAGAACAGCACCTGCGGGAAGCACAGCAGCGGCAGCATCAGCGTCGCCTGGCCCGGCTCCGTCACCGCGGCCGAGGCCAGCAGACCCAGCGCGAGAGCCGCCCCCGAGGCCAGCGCGCTCGACACGAACAGCGAACCGTACGTGCCCCACCCGGCCGCGGGCAGCCGGTCCAGCGCCCGCAGCACCACCAGCAGCAGCATGTCGGCGACCGCGAGCACCGGCAGCATGGTGGTCAGCTTCGACGCGACGTAGGGACCGATCCGCAGCCCGGCCAGCCATTCCCGGCGTAGCACGGGCAGCTCCGTGCAGATCTGCAGCAGCCCGTACGTCAGGCCGAAGAAGAACGCGCCGAACGCGATCCAGAACGTGATCATCGCGGTCGATCCGGGGTCGGGTGCCGCGCGGTCGAAAGCGCCCTCCCGGAACAGCACCGCGAACATCGCCACGATCATCACGGGCGAACCGGCGAGGACGGCGACCGAGAGCCGGTTGTGCAGGAGCAGCGCGGTACCGCGACGGGTGAGCAGCGCCCATTGCCGTACGGCACCAACACGCCGGACGGGCAGGGGAGGTGACGGTGTGTCGGTGCCGTGCACCTCTGGCGGCGCGGCGCGCTCGACACGTACGCCCCGGGCCACCGCCTCGTACACCTCCTCGACGGTGCCCACCCCGAACGCCCCGCACAGCGCGCCCGGTTCACCGGCGTACGCGACCTCGCCGTCGGGGGAGAGGAACACCACCTGGTCGCCGCGGAGCAGATCGGCGAGCGTGTGGGTGGTGAGGACGACGGTGGTGCCGTCCCCGGCCAGCGCGCGCAGGGTCCGCAGCAGGGCGGCACCGGTCACCGGGTCGAGACCGGAGGTGGGCTCGTCGAGGAAGAGCACCCGGGGTCGGGTGAGCAACTCGGCGGCGATACTGGCCCGTTTACGCTCCCCGCCGCTCAGCGCGCGCACGGGCGTCGCCGCCCGCGAGGAGAGACCGAGAGCCTCCAGGACCCGGTCCACGCCCGCACCGACGGACTCGGGCGTCGTGCCCGGCGGCATGCGCAGACCCGCCGCGTACACCAGCGTCCGGCGCAGCGGCAGCTCGCGGTGGATGATGTCCTCCTGCGGCACGAACCCGAACTCAGGGCCCGGCGGCCCGGGTTTCGCCCCGTCGTGCAGGACCGTCCCCTCCGTCGGCTCGCGCAGCCCGGCGAGCGTCTGCAGCAGGATCGTCTTGCCCGCCCCGCTGCTCCCGGCGATCACGGTGAGCCGCCCGGGCGCGACGTCGAGGGACACGTCGTGCAGGACGTTCCCCGCGCCATGGATGCGCTGCCCCACGGAACGCACCTGTATGTGCAGGCCGTTGACCGAGGTGGCGGAGGCTTCGGCGGACGAGGACGGCTGCATGGGCGTCGGCATGGGTGCAGCATGCCAGGGCCGGCGCACCGTGCGCCCCAACCGTACGCGTACGCCCCCAGGACGGCGTGCCGCACGGGCTACCCCGGCGTCGCGAACCCCGGCGACCGGGCCGGCTCCGGGCGATGGACGCCGCACGGCCGGTACGCGAGCCGGTCCGCCACGCCCACCAGATCCGCGAGCAGCCATACGATCGCGAGCCACATCTCGGTGCCCTGAAGCCCCGGTTCCCTGCCCGGACCGCCACCGCCCTCGCCCGCCGGACCAAAACCGAACCCGGCGCCGTCCCGCCACCGCCCCAGCGCCCGCGTCAGCTGCTCCTCGGCCCACGCCCGCACCTCGGCCGCCCGATGCCCGCCGCGCCGCCCCGCGAGCCACAGGGGATGGGCCACGTCCAGCACGTTGCAGGCGTTCTCCCGGCCGGCCGCGAACCAGCGCTGATCGCGGCCATGGGCCAGTACGGTGTCCACGACCCGCTCCGCGTACGGCACATCGAGCCCGAACTGGGCGTAGGAGCCCCGGGTGAGCCGGTAGTAGCCGTTGACCAGCTGCAACCGGCCCGCGTCGGGCGACCCGGCGGTGCCCCACATCCCCGTCCAGGGGTCCACCCGTGTCGTGAGCCAGCCGAACAGCGCCTCCAGTGCGCCGGGCTCGCCGTCCTCGACGCCGAGCTCCAGATTGCGATGGGCGCCGGTCGCCCAGCAGTCCACCCACGCGCCGGCGGACCAGGTCCCCGTCCGCCACGGCAGTGACCCCAGCCGTGCCAGCAGCTGATCGGCCGTCATGCGCCGTACCACGTGCACCGGTTGCGTGAGGCGGGAGCCCAGCAGGTCCAGGGCGTAGCCCACGGCCAGCACGTGGTACTCGGCGGTGCCGTCATCGATCCAGCCGTCGGCGGCCGGGGCGGGCAGCTCTCCCGGACCGCCGTCCGGAGCGAACTCGGGCACCAGCCCGCTGCCGGGATCCTGAAGGGCGCGCAGCCGCTCGGCGTGTTCGTCGGCGGCCAACTGTTCGGGAGGCGAGCCCAGCAGCAGGTCGGCGATCTCGACGGCGTCGCAGTGTGCTCGAACGGTCGCGGGGGCGCCCGGCCGGTCGGCGTAGCGGCCGGTTTCGGGGTTCCAGCAACGGGAGATGAGATCGGCGGCCTGCGCCCGGGCCCGGTCGGCGAACCGGGCGACGGCGTCCCCCAAGTCGCCTGACAGGTCACTCGAGAGGCCGTCTGGCAGGTCGTCCGGGAGTCCGCCCGGCAGGGCACCCGAGACCGCTCGGTCCCGTCGTGGTCCGACCTGGGCGCGGCGATCGCGCAGGGGGCGGGCCGGATTGCCCGCCGCGACCGTCCATGGCGCCAGATCCTTCGTGACGACCGCGCCCGCGCCCACGACGCAGTGATCGCCGATCGTCACCCCGTCCAGTACGACCACGTGCGAACCGATCCACACGTCGTCGCCGACGGTGATGCCCTTGCTGGTGAGGGGCTGGCGGTGCACCGGCCTGTCGGGGGCGAAGCCGTGGTTGAAGCCGAGCAGCGAACTGTGCGCGCCGATCCGGACCCCGTCGCCGAGGGTGATCCGGCCCCGGACCGTGGCATACGGGTTGACCGTGCAGTCGTCGCCCGCGGTCACCTCACCGGTGACGTAGGCGTGCCCGGCGATGTAGGAGTCGGCGCCCAGGCGCAGTGTGCCGGTGAAGACTCCGGCGGCCTGAGAGACGTAACAACGCGGCCCGAGGCGCGCGCCCGATTCCGCCAGTCGCCGCTGGTGCGCGTCCTGCTCGGCCTGCTGCCCGGCGGAGGCACGGTCCACGAAATCCCAGGGGCAGTAGTCGAAGTAGGAGTCAGCAAGGGCATTTTCCGCGTCCATCGCACGGGAGTTTAGAGAGCGCTTGCTGTCCGGGCAACGCCCATTGGTGTCGCCTGCGCGCGCTGCCGCCTCTGCGCGACGCGGTTCGTCCGCGCGACGCGGCCGATGCCGGCGGGAATCGGCCCGGGCTGCGACCGCACGCCCCGTGATGGTGTGCCGCCGCAGCCCGGAACACTCCGTGGGACCCGCGTCGGAGCGCACACGAGTTCCCCCGTCCCCGCTGCGTGACGACCGGTCCGCACGTCGTGTCGTGATCCTGCAATCCCCAGTCATTCATGTCAACTGCTCTGGCCGAGTGCGGCTATTGGAGTATCTTCCACTCTGGCCGGCCAGGTCCGGCAACGGCTAAAGTCTCGGAAGTCAACGTGCAGTTCCCCCCGTCCGACACCAGGAGGCCTGCCGGTGAGAGAAACGCGCCGAGCGCTCGCCGAGACCCTCGGCCGTATCGGCTCCCTGATCGGGGACGGGCGGAGTCGCGACGACGTGCTCGACGTGGAACAGCTCTCGAACGAAACCGGCGTCCCGCGAGACGTCGTCAGGATGCTCCTGGACGGCGAGGAGCCCCCCGCCGAGGACATCACCGACCGGATCGTCCGCCGTATCGTCCACCTGCGCGAGACGCGCCTGCGCCGCGACGGGACCCGCCACTCCTACGACGAGATCGCCGCCTCCTACGGGGCCTCCCGGGCATCCCTGTCGAACCTCGTCAACAGCCGCCGGAAGACGCCTTCGCCGCAGACGCCTTCGCCGCAGACGCCTTCGCCGCAGACGCCTTCGCGGCAGGCGCTCTCGCAGCGGGTGCCCTCGGAGCAGGCGCCCTCGCAGCAGACGGTGGAGCGGCGCCCGGCCCGCTCCGGTGGCCCGTTGGCATCCACCCAGGCCGGCATCGAGACGTTCTTCTTCGGTCAGCCCAACGGCTGGCTCTCCGCCGAACCGCAGGCCTCGCTCAACAACGCCCTCCAGCCCATCCTGCACGGCCTGGAGGGACAGGCGGCCGATCCGATGGCTCGGCTGCGCAGTACGCACGGACTGCGGGAGTTGGCAGCGCGCGCCCCGCAATTGGCCGAAGAGGAGCTTCAGTTGGTGACTGACTGGATCGACACCATCCTGAAGCGCAGAAACGCTCAGCGGGTGCAGGGTCCGGGAACGGACAGTTCGTACACCGAAGGGCACTGATCATGGGGGCACTCGGTCGTACGCAGGCCCGTCGCCGCCCGGGACGGGAAGCTCACGCTGCGCCGTCCGCAGGGCGCAACCACCGGCATACGTCCTGCGCGCGGGCCGGAGCGCGTCCGGAACGCATCGGATGCGCCAGGCCCGGATGCGCGCGTATCCCGTTTGATCGGTATTTGATCCCCCTCAGCTTGCTGCACACCGCAGAGCCTGGCGTGGCCGACAAGGCACCTTGTTTGGCATATTGACAGGCCGAGTCGGGCGTACCTTCGGCCGGGTGGGTGCAGGCAGGACGGGATCGGCGGGCGCCGTGCGACGGTGCCCCATGCTGAAGTTCGCGGGGGAGAGCGGTGCGCACAGGCAGAGCCAAGGAGATGCGGAATCTGATCGGCCAGTTGGCCGACGGAGTGAGCCTGCCCGTACCCGCCGCTCCTGACGTGCTGTTCGACGCGCTCATCGCCGTGGTCGCCGAGATGAGGGGCCGTGAGGTAGTCCTTCTCAAAGAGGAGTTCCCGCACCGCACCGCCACGGGACTGTGGCTCGACATGCCGGACCACGACATCATCCTCGTCGACAAGCGGGCGGCGCCCGTCCACCAACTGGCCATTCTCTGCCACGAGATCTGGCACATGATCAAGGGCGATTGCGGCCACCACGCCGACGGGATCCCCGTCGCCGCACGCGTGCTGAGCGACCGGGCCGATGTGCAGCGGACGGTGAGGGCCGTGGCCGCGCGCACCGAGTTCCACGAACGATCGGAGCAGGAAGCCGAGACCTTCGCCCTGCGGGCGGTGACGCACCTGCGGATCTGGCTGGAAGGGGAACCCGGCAGCCTCGCCACGGACCGGTCCCAGATCGCCGGCCGGATCGGCGCCTCACTGGGACACCGCCGGTCCCAGGTCTGAGCCGTGAACGCCTCGCGCTACTGCATACCCGCGCCGGCCCTGGGGGCCGGCGACGAGGACGTCTCCCGCAGCGGCCTCGCCGCGATGATCGCCGCCACCGTTCGGGTCCGGCCCGACGGCGCGCCCGCCGAAACCGCCGTACTCGACCACTCCGCGGGCCTCATGGCCCGCGCCACCTTGATGGGCGTGGCGCATGCGTTGCGTACGTCCCCCATCGTCGTGGCGGCCCGCGCGGCCGCTGTGGCCGCAGCGGCCCCTGCTGACGAAAGAACCCCGTCATGAGTCCGCACGACGTGCCCCCGCGCCGGCCCGTCCCTCCACCGGACACGCCCCGGCGGGCCACGGCGGCCTCTCCGCCGTCCGATCGACCGAGCCCACGTACATCCCCGGAAGGCAGGCAGGCCCAGTGGACAGCGGCATCGTCTTCTACATACCCGGCGCTCTTCTCCTGGTCGCCGCGGGCCTGAAGCTGTCGGCGGGCACGGGCCTGTGGCGGGATTCGCTGGTCGCGCCGAGCAACGCGATCCTGCTCGTCGGCGCCGCCGTCTGCGTCCTGTCCGCCCCGCCCACGATCCGGTACGTCAATGACGCGACCGGCGTCGCGAACTTCAGTGCCCCGCTGGTGTACGCCGGCATGACGGCGCTCAGTGCGAGCTACCTGGTCCTCATGATCCGGTGGAAGGGCGGGCCCTCTCAGACACAACGGCGCTCCGCCCGGCTCGTATTGGGCGTCTACGCACTGGTCATCGCGGGAATCTGGGTCCTGTTCGGCCTGGCCGAGGTCCCCGTGGAACGGACCCAGGACCTGGACACGTACTACGCCAACACGCCCTACATGCGTGAAATGATCGAGCTTTACATGGTCGCGCACACGGCCGCCACCGTCGCTCTCGCCGTCATGAGCGTGAGCTGGCTGCGAGAGGTGCGCGGTGTGACCCGCACCGGTCTGATCCTGCTCATCGTCGGCCTGACGTTCGACGCGGGCTATCAGATCGCCAAGTACACGGCCATGGCCGCCCGCTGGAACGGCGTGGACTGGGATTTCCTCTCCACCGACGTGTCCCCACCGCTCGTCATGCTCGCCGGCGTCACCACCGCCGCCGGCTTCGCCGTCCCCCGGGTCGGGCCACCGGCGGTCGACAATCTGCGCGCGTGGAGGCGCTACCGGCTGCTGCAGCCCCTCTGCGCGGAGCTGCAGACGCTGCGCGCGCCGACCGAGGGGATCATCCGCTGGTGGGATCCGCCGGTCGTTCGTCTGGCACGCCAGGAGATCGCCATCTGGGACGGCGTGCTGGCCTGCTCGCCCTATCTCGACGACCAGGTGCGCACGACCGCGTACGCCGAGGCCGTGGCTTCACTCGCCGCCGATGGCACCTCCGGAGTCCGATCACCGCACCAGGCCACGGTGGTGGCCGAAGCAGCCATGCTGGCGGCGGCCCGTGTGCAGGTCTCCCACGACGCCCGCGCGGAGGTACCGGCGAGAGCGGGAACCCTGGAGTCCGTTTCCACACCGCACCTGATGGTTCTTCTGTCGCGCGCGCTGTCCTCGTCCCCGATCGTCGCCCAAGCACGGCAGGCCGCCGCCCGTACGGCCACCAGCCATGACTGAGACTTCCGCTCCCCGCAACAGAAAAGAGTGCACCCTATGTCGTCGTCTGCCAGAACTGCCTCCCGCCGCACCGCGGTGGTCATCGGAGGGGGTATGACGGGCATGCTCGCCGCAGCCGTGCTCGCCGACTTCGCAGACGTGCGGATCATCGAACGCGATGTGCTGCCGGACGGCCCACACCCCCGCAAGGGACTGCCGCAGGCCCGCCATGCCCACGTGCTGTGGTCCGGCGGCGTGAAAGCCCTCGATGACCTCCTGCCCGGCATCATCGACCAACTCGTCGACCAAGGTGCCCACACACCGCGCATCATGACCGACCTGGTGTCCAAGGCCCCCTCGGGCCAGTGGTTCCGCAGATTCGCCCACGCCCGCCACACCAACCTCCTGTGCAGCCGTGACCTCCTCGACGCGGTGATCCGCGCCAGGGTCCTGCGGGACCACCGCGTCACCCTCCTCCAGCAGACGGAACTGCTCGGCCTGCTGGGCGACGGGGACCGGGTGACCGGTGTCCGTGTACGCGCGGAAGAGGCCGAAACGTCCATCCCTGCCGACCTGGTGATCGACGCGAGCGGGCGTGCCAGCCGCGCCCCCGTCTGGCTGCGGGAACTCGGACTTCCTCCGGTCCAGGAACGCACGGTCGACGCCGGTATCGGCTACGCCAGCAGGATCTACCGCGCACCCGGCAGCGCCGCGGACGGTTTTCCCATCGTCAACGTCCAGGCCGATCCCCGCCGGATCCCCGGCCGCGGCGGCATCATCGCCCCCATAGAGGGCGGCCGATGGCTCGTGACGCTCTCCGGATCCCGCGGCGGGCAGCCCAGCAGCGACAACGACGAGTTCATGCCTTTCGCCCTGAGCCTGCCGCACCCCGTCATCGGCGAACTGCTGGCGAACGCCAAACCCGAGAGCGACGTCGTCACCACCCGCAGCACCGCCAACAAGCGGCGGTACTACGAGAAGGCCGCCCGCTGGCCCGACGGCTTCACTGTGCTCGGAGACGCCGTCGCAGGCTACAACCCCGTCTACGGCCACGGGCTGAGCGCCGGCGCACAGAGCGTGCTCGCCCTGCGCCGCGTCCTGCGGCAACAGGATCTCGCCGCACCCGGCACGGCCCGGCGCATCCAGAAGGCCGCGGCACGGCCGGTCGAGAACGCCTGGAGCCTGGCCGTGGGCCAGGACTTGTTCTACCCGGACGCCAGCGACCAGCCCCCCACCCGGCTCGAACGGACCCTCGCCGCCTTCGTCGACAAGGCCGTCGACGCCGGCTCACGCAACCCCTACGCCCTGCGCATCCTCCTGGACGTGATGAGCATGGAGAAGCCGCCCGCCCGACTGCTCATGCCCGACATGCTTGCGCTGGTCCTCCTCGGCCGGAAGGCACCGCCCCTGGAAGGCCCGCCGCTGGCACAGCACGAGCGCGAAGCCACTTTGTGATGTGTCGGCCGACCCCTGCGCGGGTTCGCCCGCGCAGGGATCGGCCGGCCCAGGTCGCCGTCAGGAACCGGCGGCGAGCCACGGCATCGGGTCGGTGTACGTGCCGTCGACGAGTACCTCGAAGTGGAGGTGTGGGCCGGTCGACAGACCGGTCGAGCCGACGAAACCGATCACCGTTGCGGCGTCGACGCTCTGGCCCGAGGTGACCCGAAGCGCCGACAGGTGGTTGTACGTCGTCTCCAGCCGTCTTCCGCCGATGGTGCCGTGATCGATCACGATGCGGTTGCCGTAGGCCTTGGTCATCGCCGCGAACACGACCTGCCCCTGCCGTGCGGCGGATATCGGGGCCCCCTGGGGCGCCGCGAAGTCGACGCCCGTGTGCAGCTTGGTCACGCCGGTGAGCGGGTGCTGGCGCGTGCCGAAGGGCGAGGTGACCACGAGAGAGGTGAGCGGCGGTGCCAGCAACGCGTTCGTCGTCCCGCTGCCGGAACTCCCGGTGTCCACCCGGTCGTACGACTTGTAGCGCGGGAACAGCGCCTTGACCTCGGTGACGTAGGTCCGTGCCTTCGTGGGGACGTGCCCCGCCCGGGTCACCGCGTCCGTGCCCACCGTGTAGGAGGCGAGGGTGAGGTCGAGGAGCCCTCCGGTGACCGTTCCATGAGATGTGAGTCGGGTGGCCTTCTCGGCGAGAGCGCAGTCCTCATGGGCGAGCGCCATGATGGCGTCCACCGGGTCGCGGGGCGAGGAGCGTTTGTTGCCGTCCTCGTCCTTGCCCCAGGTCCGCCACTGCGCGTCGGTGAAACCGGCGATCCCCGTCTCACCCGAGAGCGTGGCGAAGTCGGTGTCCCAGCTGGAGCGCTGTTCGATCTGGGCCGCGAGGACGGACGGCTTCAGGACCGTGCACGTCTTGGCCGCCGCACGCAGCCAAGGGACGTAGGCGTCCTCGATGTGTTCGGCGACCGCGCCGTCCGCGACCATCGCGCTGTTCGTACTCGGATCCGGCGACAGAAGAGTGGTCAACCGGCCCGTCGCCGTCATGAACCCGGCGACCCCCAGCACGGCCGTCAGCCCCGGCAGGACCAGCAGCGTGAACGGTCCGGGGCGGCGTCTGCGCCGGGTGCGCGCGGCCCCGGGCTCGGGTGGCGACTCGGGGGTACTGATGCTCACCAGGGGACGCTAGCGTTTCGTCGACCGGACTTCAGGAGGAGCAGAGGCAAGGTCACGTGCCCGTTCGGGCACACCGCGGCGGCCGACGAAGCCCGTCGCGGCGCTCATGCGGTCCTTCCTCGGCCCGGAGCGAGCGCGTCGATCCACTCGCGGACGGCCCGGGCCGTCGTCGGGGCGTTCTCCTCCAGCACACCGAGATGGCTGCCGGGGGCGTCCACCGTGTCGTGGGGGAGCGGCCAGGACGACCGCCACCGTTCCGGCATGTCCGGCAGAGGCTCGCAGGCGCGCACCAACAGGGTGGGAACCTGGGTGGGTCGAGGGTCCCAGCCGCGGAACATGCGGGTGTACGCGCCCAGCGACAGCAACGTCAGGTCGTCCACCGCGCTGTCGAACCGCTCGCCTACGGCCACGGGGATCCGGGCGGGCATCGCCAGCAGCCAGGGCTCGGCTTCCCGATCGGGGGTGACGTGGTACGAGTCCACCAGCACGAGTCCGGCCGGAGGCGCGCCGTCGGCTGCCAGCCGGGCGGTGACCGCGTGGGCGGCCGAACCGCCCATGGAGTGGCCCACGACGACGTAGGGGCGATCGCCGAGTTGCCGGCGGACGGTTGTGGCGTGCAGTTCGGCCAGGGTCTCCAGGTCCCGCGCCACGGCGACCCCGGTGTCGACGCCGGGGTGGCGCAGTTCGAAGACGTCCCGCTCGCCGTCGAAGAAGCGGGCGAGCCCCGCGTACCAGGGCCGGCCGAGGTTGGTGGCGAAGCCGGGAACGCAGACGAGTGCCGGACCGCCCGCCCCCGAGGCCAGTCGCAGCGGCGGTATCGCGTGCCGGGCACCTTCGTCGTGGCCGAAGGTGGGTGCGGCGAGAGACGCGCTGACGAGGAGGTACATCGCGGAGACGACGTCGCCCGTTTCGCAGACCTGCCGATAGAGGGTCGGCAGCGACACGCCTGTTCCGCGTCGGCGCTCAACAGTCGGGACGGCGGGGCGCGTCGGTTCATGACGCCGATCGCCCTCCGGCGGCCCGCCGCCACTGGCATCGTCGGCCAGGGCGCCGCTCAGCTCGGCGTACACGTGATCCGCGAGCCGCTCGGCACTCGGCCAGTCGTAGGCGACGGTGGCGGCCAGCGGGATCCCGGCGAGCAGACTCAGCCGGTTGCGCAGCAGGACGCTCATCAGCGAGTCGAGGCCCAGCTCCGGGAAGTCCCGGTCGACGGCCTCGGCCTGCGTATGACCGAGCACCGCGGCGACCTCGGCGCGGACCAGTTGCACCAGGGCGGGCGTCCGCTCGGACGGCGGCAGTGCCGCGAGGCGGTCCCGCCAGGCCCCGGCGACACCGTCCGGTTCCGTCACCCCGCTCGCCACCTCGTTCGCCGCCGGGGGCGAGGCCGTCGGCCGGGCAGGGCGCAGCAGCCCGCGCAGCGGCGGCGGAACGGGTGCCCCGGCGGGCAGCGCTCCTGGCGAGCGGTCCAGCGGCAGCGGTGCGAGAACCGGTTCCCCGCTGCTCAGTGCGGCGTCGAACAGTGCCAGCGCCTGTTCCGGGGAGACCGCGCGCACCGCCCCGCCGTGCACCCGGCCCGCGCGCGCCGCCATCCCGTCGTCGTCGGCCCAAGGACCCCATGCCAGGGACAGCGCGGGAAGGCCGAGGGCGGTGCGGTGACGGGCGAGCGCGTCCAGGAAGGAGTTCGCCGCCGCGTAATTGGCCTGGCCGGGATTGCCCAGCAGTCCGGCGGCCGAGGAGAACAGTACGAACTGCGACAGCGGCAGATCCTTCGTGAGCTCGTGCAGATGCCAGGCCGCGTCGGACTTCGGCCGCAGTACGGCGGTCAGCCGCTCGGGGGTCATCGCCTCCAGCACGCCGTCGTCCAGGACCCCGGCCGTGTGCACCACGGTGGTGAGGTCGAGTCCGAACTCCTTGATGAGGGAAGCCAGTTGATCTCGCTCGGCGATGTCGCAGGCCACCAGGTCCACCCGTGCCCCCGCTCCTTCGAGCTCGGAGCGCAGCGCCTGCGCCCCAGGCGCCCGCTCTCCCCGTCGGCTGGCGAGCACGAGATGCCGTACGCCGTGCCGATCGACCAGATGCCGGGCCAGCAACGCACCCAGGGAGCCGGTGCCGCCGGTGATCAGGACGGCGCCCCGGCCGAGGGAACCGTCCGCCGACGCTCCGGGAGCGGCCGCGAGCCGAGGGACTCTCAGCAAGCCGTCACGGATGGCCAGTTGGGGCTCGCCCGTGCCGAGCGCGGCAGGCAGCAGCCGCAGCGACTCGGGCCGGCCGTCCACATCCACGAGCGTGAGGCGCCCGGGATACTCGGCCTGTGCGGCCCGCAGCAACCCCCAGACCGTCGCGGCGGGCAGGTCCGGCGCCGCGTCGGCGGCGCCACGCGTGACCACGGCCAGCCGCCCGGAACCGGCGAGCCGCGCACGCAGCCGATCCAGTGCCCGCACGGACAGCGCGTGGGCCGCGGCGGCGGGGTCGGTCCCGTCGTCGGCGCGGGCGGACAAGGACATCACGACCACCTCCGCAGTGTCCGCGGACCCGGACGCCGTGCCCCGTTGCGGCAGGAACGCGGCCAGCCCCAGGTCGTCGGGTTCCTCCACCGTGAGGGCGGGACCTTCGCCGGTAGCGGGAACGCCGGTCCACCGCAGCCTGTACAGCTCTCCGAACGGGGCGACTCCCGCCTTCGGCACCGGTCGGGTCGTCATCGACTCCAGCCGGGCCACGGGCGCACCCGAGGGCGTGGCGAGATCGAGGCGGACCGTGTCCGGTCCGGTGTTCCTGATGCGTACGCGCAGCGCCGTGGCCCCGGTCGCGTGCAGCGTGAGGCCCTGCCAGGCGAACGGAAGCCGGGCCGGTCCGGAGGGTGGCTCGGCAAGCAGGCCCGCGTGCAGGGCGGCGTCCAGCAGTGCCGGGTGGAGCGCGTGACGCCGGGCATCCGGGAGCGACACCGGGCCGACTTCGGCGAACAGCTCCTCGCCTCGCCGCCACAGGGCCGTGACGCCCCGGAACGCCGGCCCGTACGTGAGACCGGCGGCGGCCAGCCGATCGTAGGCGCCGGTGAGATCCACGGGTGTGGCATCCGGCGGCGGCCACACGCCGAGCGGGACAGGACGCTCCGGGACACCCGGAACCGCCGGTCCCAGCCGACCGGTCGCGTGGTGCGTCCAGGCGCCGAGCGCACCGGACTCCTCCGGCCGCGCGTACATGTCCGCCGTGCGCCGCCCGGCGCCGTCCGGCTCTCCCAGCGCCACCTGGAACTGGATCGGTTCGTCGTCGGCGGCGGGGAGGAACAGGGGGGTGAGAAGGGCGAGATCCTCCAGGACGGCGACACCGCACGCGTCGCCGGCATGGAGCATCAGGTCGGCGAACGCGGCCCCGGGCACCAGGGCGTGGCCGCCCACGACATGGTCGCGCAGCCACGGCTGGGCCGCGCCGGACAGCCGGCCACCGCACAGCACAAGCTCCGTGCCCGGCACGGTGACCGTGTGTGTGAGCAGCGGATGGCCGAAACCGGCTGCCGCGTCGGGGGCGGGCTCGGACAGCCAGTAGCGCTGCCGCTGGAAGGGATAGGTCGGCAGGTCGACCCGCCGGGCGCCGCTGTCCGCGTACAACCGGCGCCAGTCCACCGGCACACCGTGGACATGGAGTTGACCGAGTGCGTCGAACAGGGTCCGCGGCTCGGGGGCGCCCCGCCGGGTGGCAGCCGCGAACAGCAGGTCCTTGCCGCTCTCGGCCAGAGCCGTCGTGGCCTGGGCCGTGAGGTGCGCGTCCGGCCCGACCTCGGCGAACGCGGTCACCCGCCCGTCGTACGCGAGCCAGCGCACGGCGTCCCCGAACCGCACGGCCTCGCGGGCATGCCGTACCCAGTACTCGGCCGACCGCAGCTCGTCTCCGACGGCCGGGCGTCCCGTCAGCCCCGACAGCACCGGGATGCGGGGCCGGCCGTACGCCAGTCCGTCGGCGACCCGGCCGAATTCGGCGAGCATCGGCTCCATCAGCGGGGAGTGGAAGGCATGGCTGACCCGCAGCCGGACCGTACGGCGCCCGAGCGCGGCGAAGCGCCGGGCGAGCGCGAGGACGGGTTCCGCCACGCCCGAGACCACGACCGCGCGCGGGCCGTTCACGGCCGCGATCGCGATTGCGTCGGTCAGCTCGCGGATCACCTCCGCCTCGGTGGCGTCGAGCGCCACCATGGCGCCGCCCTCAGGCAGCTCCCGCATCAACCGGCCCCGGGCAGCGACCAGTTCGACGGCGTCCCGCTCCGACAGGATGTCCGCGGCGTGCGCCGCCGCCAACTCGCCGATCGAGTGTCCGGCCAGGAAGTCCGGCCGTATGCCCCAGGACTCCAGCAGTCGGAAGGCGGACACCTCGAAGGTGAACAGGGCCGCCTGGGCGAAGTCCGTACGATCCAGCAGCGCGCCGTTGCCGGTGTCCCAGAGCACCGAGCGCAACGGGTGTTCCAAGTGTGCGTCGAAGCGGTCGCACAAGGCGTTGAAGCTGTCGGAGAAGACCGGAAAGGTTTCGCACAACTCCCGCCCCATCTGCGGGCGTTGGGCTCCCTGGCCGGTGAACAGCAAGGCCGAACGGCCGGCGGAGTCCGCCGTGCGCGGCGCGGCGGTCGCCGCCAGGGTGTCCAGGGCGCTCAGCGTTCCCGCGCGGTCCTCGACGGCGACGGCGGCTCGATGGGCGAGTGCGGCGCGGGC
>NZ_JBEYFS010000243.1:0-17158 GCF_040634475.1 Streptomyces sp. NPDC007095 | reverse complement strand
CCCTGACGGCGAATCGGCTTTCCCTGCCCTGCTCCGCAGGAGTCCGATTCCTCCCCCGCCTGAAGGCGGGGTATCCACGGAGGAATCCCGATGAATGACGGTGCCGTGCCGGAGGCCACGCCGTGGTATCCAGCATCACGGGTGGTGCCGGAGCCAGGCGTCACCCATTCAAGGGATTCCTTGCCAGCGTGCCCTGCGGTTGGTGCACCGCTCAGTCGGCCCCGTCGACGCTGATGCCCCGCTCGATCGCCAGCCGGGTCAGCTCGACCCGCGAGTTGATGCCGAGCTTGGTGAAGATGTGCTTCATATGCGTGTTGACGGTGTGCACGGACACGTAGAGCCGGTCGGCGATGGCCCGGTTGGTGATGCCCTCGATGACGAGCGGGATCACTTTCCGCTCGGATTCGGTCAGGTTCCCCCACTCCTGGGGGCCGGCCGTGTGGTTGCGCACGGGGGCGGTGCGCACGCCGAGCTGGCGGAGGCGCCCCCTGATCCGTTCTTGATCGCGCCCGGCTCCTGAGGCCGACGCCAGGTGACCCGATTCTTCGAAGTACGGGATCGCCGACGTCGTATCGCCCGATGCGGTCATGAGCTCCCCGAGGTCCTCACAGGCATCCGCCAGGACCAACGGCCTGCCGGTGCTCCGGTAGCCGGTGATGGCGGACTCCAGTGCACGGGGGTCGCGGTGGAGCAGGCCGTCGACGTGGGCGCGGACTGCCCCGATGATCTGCCGGCTCTCGTCCTGTGCGGTCAGGCTGCGCAGTGCGCCGGACACGGCCTGCGCGACCGCCGGGTCTTCGCCGCGCAGCGCGATGCGTACGATCCCGGGCCAGTGAGACGGAGGTAGCGCAAGCAGCCGCGTCGGCTCACGGCTTGTGAAGCTTGCCGTGAGTGCCACCGCCGCTTCGCCGTCGTCGCCCTCCGCGTCCGCCAGAACGGCGTGCGCGAGAGACACCCAAGGGCCGTAGCGCTGCGTGTGCGTGCCGGGAGCGGTTTCGGCGGCGCGGAGGTGGTCTTTGGCCTTGGCGAGGTCACCGCGTCTGATCTCCACCAGTGCCAGCACGGAGCGGGCCTGCGGATTCGGCAGAGTGATCTCGAGTTCGTCCGCCACCATCAGACTGGACTCGGCCTCCACGGCCGCGTCGTCCAGCGCTCCTTGTTCGAGCAGTGCGCAGGCACGGGCGACATGCCAGTGGGGCAGTGACCAGCCCAGGCCCATCGCCTCCGCTTCGCGCTGTCCCTCCCGCAGAATGCGCTCGGTGTCCGCGAGCCGGTCGGTGGCGGTCAGCACGGTGGCCAGCCACAGCGCCGGGATCCGCGGGGGCCGCAGGTACAGTGCGGCGGACTGGGTGCCGGCGCGTCGGGTGGCCTCCTCGGCGAACTCGAGGGCGCGGGGCAGGCGCCCGCGGTAGAAGGACGTCTGCGACTGGAACACCATGGCGCTGACGACGACGGCCGGATCGTCGCTGCGGTAGGAGGCCTCGACCAGCCAGGGGCCGGTCTGTTCGGCGGCGGTGATGTCCCCGAGGTAGACGTGGCCCGTCGCCTTGGTCTTCAGCAGCCGCACGCGCAGGTCGGCCGGCAGCGCGGGGAGGTCCAGGGCCTGCTGGAGGTGTGTCATCGCGGCGGCGTCGTCGCCCGCGGCCTGGTGGATCTCGGCGGCCACCAGGCGCAGGCATGCCTCCTGCAGTGGCTCAAGACCTTCCGGCAAAGTGGCGTCGACCAGGTCGAGCGCCTCGTGGACCCGGCGGGTCCGGCCGAGGTACTCGGCGGCGTCGGTCAGCAGGGGGATGCGACGCCGGTCGTGTGAGGGCAGCAGTCCGGCGACCCGCTGGGCCAGGTCCGCAGCCGCGTCGGGGGCCGACGACGACAGTTCCCGTACGGCGGTGGTCAGCGTGGTCACGGCATCGTCGTCGACCGGGCCTCCTGACATGACGACGTGCCAGGCCACCTCGGCCGATCGTGCCCCGATGCCCCGCAGACTGTCGGCCGCCTCCCGGTGCAGGGCGGTCCGGATGGCCAGGGGCAGGTTCTCGTGGAAGGCCTGCCGTATGAGGTCGTGACGGAAGGCGAGTCGCGGGCCGTCGGCCGAGAGCAGACCGGCGTTCAGGGCGGCCTCGGCGCCCGACAGCAGGCTGCCGACCGGCCTGCCGAGCATCCGGGCGGCTGTGCCGAAGTCGAATTCGCGGCCGAGGACGGAGCCGACCTGGAGCAGGCGCACGGCGTCTTCCGGGAGCCGTTCCAGGCGCGCGGTGATGCTCCGCCGGAAACTGGCGGGGATGCCGTCGTGCAGGAGGCTCGCCTCGCCCGCCTCCATGGCGGCATCCGTGTCGGCGAAAGCGCGCACCAGTTCGATCGCCAGGAAGGGATTGCCCCCGACGCCCCGCAGGAGTCTGACCAGACCGGGTGACGGCCTCACCCCGAGAACGTCGGTCGCGATGTGCTGCAGTTCCTGCTGTGGCAGGGGACCGAGGGTCAGCCATCGGGCTCCGAGGTGTTCGAGGTCCTCCCGCACCCTGGCCACGGTCGGTCGCTCGGTGTCCGACCGTACCGCCAGCACCCACAGGATCCGCGAGGCGGCCAGTCGTCCGGGCAGGGTGCGCAGCACGAAGAGCGTGGCCGGATCCGCCCACTGCGCGTCGTCCACGAGCACGGCCACCGGGGCGCGCTGAGCCCGGTCCTCCAGAGCGTCCGTGATGCTGTCCAGCAGCCAGAGCCGCTGGTCGTCGGTGGCTGCGGCGGCTCGGTCGGAACCGTCGGAGGACTGCAGGGCGGACTGCAGGGCGGCTCCTGCCGCGTACTGGTCGAGCTCGTCGGCCCGTACCGACACCACATCGAAGCCGGACCGCCGCGCCATCTCGTCCAGCTCCGCGAGCAGCCGGCTCTTGCCGACGCCGGGCGTTCCTTCCACGACGACGCAGGCACCCCGTCCGCCACGTACCGCGTCCAGCGCATCACGGACAGCCGCGATCTCGCGGTCCCGTCCCCGCAGGCGCAGCCCGGTCGTGGCCTGGTTCCCACGCCCACCTGCCTGGCCGTCAGCGGGGTCTGTGCTGCTCATGGGGCAAGCATGACGCACGGCCACATCTGCCCTCAATGTGTGTTCCCCGGTGATCGCCGCTTTCACCCGGGTGATTGCCCCTTCCGCGCCGTCCTCTCACCCTGCCGCGACGGATGCTCCGTGCCATCCGGATCTGTTGCCCCTGGAGAGGAGCTCGATGTGCGTACAGGCAAGGAATACCTGGCGGCACTGAACGACGGCCGCAAGGTGTGGGTGGGTGACGAACTCATCGACAACGTGGCCACGCACCCGAAGACCCGGGCGTATGCCAGGAGCCTCGCGGCGTTCTACGACCTTCACCACCGCCCGGACCTCCAGGACGTCATGACGTTCGTGGACGAGGATGGCGTCCGGCGGTCCATGACGTGGTTCCAGCACCGCTCCAAGGAGGACCTGCGGCGCAAGCGGCACTACCTGGAGACGGTGCAGCGGGAACTCGGCGGCGGGGCGATCCCGCGCACACCGGATGTCAACAACTACGTCCTGCTGACCTACATCGACGACCCGGAGCCGTGGAGCAGCCAGTCCGTCGGGACCGACGGGAGGGACCTCACCGCGGGGATCCTCGACTTCTGGAACGTGGCGCGGGACGGTGACCTCAACGCGGCGCCGGCCTTCGTCGACCCGCAGGCGGACCGCTCGCGCGATTCCGCACAGGCCGAGTCCCCCGCGCTGCGGGTGGTCGCCACCTCGGACGAGGGCATCACCGTGCGGGGTGTGAAGGCGATCAGCACCGGCGCGGCCTTCGGGGACTGGATCCACATCGGCGTCTTCTACCGCCCCGGCATTGTTGCGGAACAGATCATCTACGGGGCCGTGAAGCCCGACACCCCCGGGGTCACCATCATCTGCCGGGAGAGCAACGTCCGGGACGGCGAGGACGTGGAGCACCCGCTCGCCTCGCAGGGTGACGAGCTGGACAGCGTCATCGTGTTCGAGGACGTGCTCATCCCCTGGAACCGGGTCTTCCACATCGGTAACCCCCAGCACGCGTCGCTGTACCCGCAGCGTGTCTTCGACTGGCTGCACTACCACTCGCTGGTGCGTGCGACGGTGAAGGCCGAGCTGATGCTCGGTCTGGCCCTGCTGATCACCGAGCACATCGGCACCTACCAGCTGCCGCCGGTCCAGGCCCGGGTCGCCCGGTTCGCCGGCTTCCACCAGACGCTCAAGGCGCATACGGTCGGTTCGGAGGACGAGGGGTTCTTCACTCCCGGCGGCATCTTCAAGCCGAACGTCCTGATGTTCGACTTCGGGCGGGCGTACTACATCGAGCACATCACCGACATGGTCCATGAGCTCCTCGACCTGGCCGGTCGTTCCGCGCTCATCTACCCCTCCGAGGGGCAGTGGCAGCAGCCCGAACTGCGGCCGTGGCTGGAGGCGTTGCAGACCGGACCGGTCGGCAGGCCCTACGACCGGCTGAAGATCAGCCGGGTGATCCACGACATGTTCCTGTCCGACTGGGGCGGCCGCATCAGCACCTTCGAGAACTTCAACGGCACGCCCCTGCTGGCCATCCGCAGCCTCACCATGAAGCGTGCCGAGATGTCCCCGAGCGGCAGCATGGCAGACCTCGCGCGCAAGGTCTGCGGCATCGAGAACGTGAGTGACGACGGGGAGACCGCGTACAAGGCTCAGGCGGACTACGCCCGGCGCCAGGACGCCAAGTAGCAGGATGCCAGGGCCCGGGTCAGAGCACGCCGCACTCCCGGGCCCTGGCGATTGCTTCGTTCCTGTCGTGCGCGTCGAGTTTGCGGAAGATCGCCCGTACCTGTGTCTTGACGGTGTTGTGGGACACATAGAGCTCGGAGGCGATCTCACGCAGTGTCAGCGGACCGCACAGGGCGCGCAGCACCCGGCGCTCCCCCAGCGACAGGTCCTGGGGGCGGGGGGCGGCAGGCGGCACCACGGTGTCCTCGCCGGTCCGGCCGAGCAGGTCCGTCAGCACCCCGGGCGACTCGCACCGGGCCGCCGCCCGCCCGGCCGCCTCGCGGGCCTCTCGCGCCGCGTCCGTGTTGCGCCGCGCGCTCTCAAGCCGCGACCGCGTGAAGTGGCACAAGGCCCGTATGTGGGGTTCGCTTCCGGTCCGGGACGAGCCCGCCAGCACCGCTTCCGCGGCGGCCAGAACCCGTTCGGCCTCCTCGGTCTGTCCCTCTTCGAGGAGCAGGCCGGCCCGGCCGATGTAGGCGGGCACAGAGACGAAGTGCCCGCCCAGGCCGGCCGTCGCGACCGCCTCGAGGGCCTCGTCACTCAGGATGCGCGCCAGTTCGTGCCGTCCGGCCAGCAGCGCGCACACCGCCCGCGAGCCCAGCGCGCGTACGAGCACCAGGCCGTGCCCGGCGGCATGCGCATCACGGGTCGCCTCGCCGAGCAGCGCCTCCGCCTCCTCGTAGCGGCCCGCCCACAGCAGAGCCGCACCGCGGGCCGTACAGGCCAGGGCACGCCAGGCAGTCAGCGGCAGGGTGCCGGCAACGGCGGATTCGCCCAGCCGGCCGGCGGTCAGGACCTCCCCCTTCAGACAGCAGGCCATGGCCCGCGCTGCGGCTGCCGCATCGGACACCGTGCTGCCTTCGCCGACCGTCTCCGGGCCCGTCTGCCTGAGCTGGGCCACATCCAGCCAGCGCCGGGCCGTTTCCGGGGCGCCTCCTGAGAGAGCCGCCATCGCCGCCACGACGCACAGTCGCGCGTCGACGGCGACGGTGCGGGGCGGCAGGAGATCCAGCCAGTGCGCGACCTCCGCGCTACGGCCCGCCGAGATCGCCTTCTCCCAGCCGTCGAGAACCGACGCGACGGCCGCGGACTCGTCGCCGCCCAGCGTCCAGTGCCGTACGGCCGCGGTCGTCTCCCCCTGCCGGGAGTACCACTGAGCCGCCGACCGGTGCAGGGACACGACGGTGTCCGACCCTTCGGACTCAAGGACGTCGGACAGCACCGAAGACAGTGCCCGGTGATGCCGGTACGCCGACGGATCGGCGGCGGGCACGAGCAGCTGTACGGTCCGTGCGAGCTCGCGCAGCAGTACACCCGCCCGGTCCCCGGCGAGGGCCTGACACGGCCCGCTGCTCAGCTCGTTGAGCACACTGGTACGCAGCAGGAACTCGCGCTGTTCGGTGGTGAGCCGATAGAGCACCTCGGTGGCCAGATACTCGGTGACCGCCTGCCTGCCGCGGGCCAGGTTCCCTTCCGTGTCGGCCTCGTTCGCCGAGCGGGCGAGGGTGCGCCCCATGATGCACAGCCCCGCCGCCCATCCCTGCGTGGCCTCGTACAGCGCGCTCGACGTGTCCGCGGCCGGAGCTGACCCGAGCAGATCGGTGAGTACTGTCTGTGCTTCCTCAGGGGTGAAGGCCAGGTCGTGCTGGTCGAGTTCGGCGGTCAGACCCCGGGCGCGCAGGGTCGGAAGGGGGCTTCCGGGAATGTGCCGGGTCGACAGAACGACGCGGAAGCCGTGGGGAAGCCTTGTCAGAAAGTCCGCCAGGCTGCGCACCGCGTCGGCGTCCGTGATGGATTCCAGTCCGTCGAGGATCAGCGTGAGCGGTTTTTCTCCGCCCAGTCCGGCCACCAGACTCGGCAGGATGTCCTCAAGCCATGCGTCGAGCGTCCACCCGTCGCTGTCGAGGCGGGCGGGCAGATCCGGTCGTGCGTGGTGCACCGCTCGCAGGATGCAGGTCCAGAGCCGGCCCGGGGCGTTGTCGTACGCGTCCAGGCTGAGCCAGGCGCACTCTCCACGAGCCGCCAGGCCTTGCGACCACTCGGTCAGGAGCACCGTTTTCCCGGCGCCGGCCGGCGCGGAGAGCACCACCACGGGCTCGGTCGCCGCGTCGAGCCGACGCAGCAGACGCGGGCGTGTCAGCAGATGCGGAGGCTGGGCCGGAGGGTGCAGCTTGAATGTCGCAACGGAGCTGGTCATGGCACTTTCCGTCGAGTCGTCGGGACGGGCGGAGCCCCCGACACCCATGACTCGCCTCGCGGGAGCCGGACATCGGGGGCGGTGGCGGCCCGGTCACGGGCGCCGTAGCGGCCTCCGCCGGACCGCTGCCACCAGGACTAGTGCGAAGCCCTGAGCGCGCCGAAGCCGCCCGCGAAGTGGAGCAGCGGGCGGGAGTCCGCCTTGTGTTCGCAGTAGCGGACCTCACCCACGAAGATGGTGTGATCGCCGCCGGGGAGCGCCTCGGCGACGTCACACACGACAGCCGCGATGGCGTCCTTCAGCACCGGCACGCCGTGGTCGTCGATGGTCTCGACGCCCGCGAACTTGTCCGCCTTCGAGGCGGCGAAGTGCCGTGCCAGGTGCTCGCTGTCCTCGCCGAGGACGTTCACGGCGAATCGGCCGTGTTCCGCGATCGCGGTCCGTGTGTACAGGTGGTTGCTGATACACACGAGCAGCTGGAGCGGGTCCAGGGAGAGGGCGGACACGGCGCTCGCCGTCATGCCGATGGGCGTGCTTCCAGAGCGCGTGGTGATCACGCTGACGCCCGTGGCGAGCCGGCTCATCGTGGCTCGGAAATCGACTGGCGTGTGAAGGGTTTCAGCCATCGGAGGACCTCCGTGAAAGTCGGGAAGAGCTTCGGCCTGTCGCGCAGGACACTGGGTGAACTCACCGTGCCACTGGGTGCGTTGGCGGGCATGTCGTTCGAGCTGGGCAAGAAGGCGGGGCGGCTGCCCCATGACGTACGCGAGGTCAACGCCCGCGTGGCGGACGGATCGCGCTTCGCCGAGTCCAAGGCGGAGTTGCACGCTGGCCCCGTACTCGGGGCTCGGCCGCACCAGTGCCGCGCTGGGCCCTGGTGTCTGTGCTGAAGCGTGCAACGCCGCCTGTTGTTGCCGGAGGATTCGCGTCCTACGCCGGACCGACTGCGCGTGCGGCGGCAGTCGCACTCATTCCGCGGGGAACGGTTCGAGGACGAAGGTGTGGCGCAGCAGGGTGTACGGCACGTCGGTCAGGCCGCGGCAGGGCCCGGCGTCGGCCTCGTAGGTGTCATAGGACTCGACCAACGACTCCTTGACCCCGAACACCGGGTCAGAGCCCAGGTACGGGTCGTCCGAAGGGAACAGCATGCTGGTCACGCGCTGGAATCCCGGAGCGTCGATCAGCAGGTGCACATGGGCGGGACGCATGGGCGACCTGCTGGTCGCGGTCAGGAGTTCGCCGACCGGGCCGTCACCGGGGATCGGGTAGCTGGAGGGGCGAATGGAACGGAAGCTGAAGTGTCCCGTCTCGTCGGTCCTGAACAGCGCGCGCATGGCCGGGTCGACCTGGCCGGGCACATCCACGTCGTAATGGCCCTCCGCGTCACTGTGCCAGACATCGACCCCGGCGCCGGTCACCGGCGCTCCCTCACTGTTCACGACCCGTCCCTCGAAGAACAGCGGGGTACCGGGCAGACCTTCGGAGATGTCGGCGGCGTCGGCGTGCTGCGGCCTGTCCTCCCTGAAGAAGGGGCCCAGGACGCTGTTCTGTGTGGCATTGGCGGGGCGTCGGTTGTTCAGGGCGTCGACCAGCATGGTGACGCCCAGCACGTCGGACAGCAGGATGAACTCCTGGCGCGTCGGCGTGCACGTCTGCCCGGTGCGTGTCAGGAAGTCCACTCCCTGCGCCCACTCCTCCTCCGTCAGTTCGACATCGCGGACGAAGGCGTGGAGGTGCCGCACCAGTGATTCCAGGATCTCCGCGACACGGGCATCCTTGGTGTCCCGCATGGTCGAGATCACGGCCTCGGTGATGGTGTCGCTGGTCAGATCACGCATGGCGCGCTCCCTTGGTCATTGAGTGTTCGCTGACGGAGTCGGTCTGGGTGTGTTCGTTGCCCGGTGACGTTCACGGTGTCTCCCCGGCCCAGGCGCGGGTCAGGAGGGCGTGGACAGCTGTCCGGTCCACTGGACGCGGATTCCAGTAGCCGTCCCGCACGATGAGTTCGGCCGCCTGCTCGATCCCCGACTCGGGCATGCCGAGGTCCCGTAGTGCCCTGGGGGCGCCGAGCCCGCCGGCGAAGTCGAAGAGACCGCTCGCGGCGTCGTCCCCCGCCAGCGCCTGCGCGATGCGTGCCATGGCTTCGGGGGCGGCCGGCCCGTTGTAGGCGACCACGTGCGGCAGGACGACCGTGTGGGTTTCGGCGTGCAGAAGCCCGAAGATGCCGCCCAGTACGTGGCACACCTTGTGATGCAGGGCCATGCCCACCGTGCCCAGGCACGTGCCCGCCAGCCACGCCCCGTACAACGCGTCCGCGCGCGCCTCGCCGTCGTCCGGACGTCGCGCGATGACGGGAAGGGACCGGGTGAGGGAATCGAGCGCTTCACCGGCCATCAGGAAGGCGACCGGGTCCCGGTCCTGGGCATAGAGGGCCTCCACGGCGTGCGCCATCGCGTTGATGCCGCTGACCACCGATATCGCCGCCGGGAGGGTGAGCGTCAGGTCGACGTCGTACACCACCGTCTTGAGCAGCACTTCCGGCAGCCGCCGGGTCGTCTTCCTGTGGCCTTCGGTCTCGCCGAGGATCGGCGTCATCTCCGAGCCGGCATAGGTGGTGGGCAGTGCCAGCTGCGGAAGGCCGGTCCGCGCGGCGATCGCCTTGCCAAGGCCGATGGTCGATCCACCGCCGATGGCGAGCACGGAGTCCGCTCCCACGGATCTGGCGTACGCGACCGCCTTCTCCGTGACCTCGACAGGGGTGTGCGGGGCCGCTTCGGCGAAAGTTCCCACGGCTGCCGCACCAAGCAGGTCGCGCGTCTGCGCTGTCTGGTCCGCCTGATCAGGTGTGCACAGGAGGAGCACCCGACGGCATCCGAGAGCATCGGCCTCTTCGGGGATACGGCTGCGCGTACCGCTGCCGAAGACCACCTTGGTGATCTGTCCCCGATGCACGAATGTCTTCATGAGAATTTCCTCGGTCCTGCCGTTTCTCCGCTGATGGAACGAAGCCTCGATACTCGGATGATGCGCGTCAACGGAATCCGTGAGTGATAACGAGGATCGGCGCGGGAATACCTTGTTCGCACGACGCACACCGACAGAGCGGCATAGAGATCGCCTGCGATATCACTCATCTGCGGGATGCCGACGGGTGCCGGGGCGTTGGAGTGTGGACCCAGGTGTCAGCCGGGTGAGACACGACGAGACGGACGTGTCCGCGGCGGAGCCACTCCCGTAACGCCCGCAAAACATTAAAGAACCCGCCGAATTCTTGACATTGCGTTACGGAAACAGCGTCCGATGGGTCCACATTGGCGAGAGGCAGAGTAAATAAAGATGGATAAAGTGGTCGCCACGGCCTTGGATGCGGTGTCGGATGTGCCGGAGGGCGCGTCGTTGGCGGTGGGCGGGTTCGGGTTGAGCGGTGTGCCGAACGTGCTGATCCAGGCGTTGTTCGAGCGGGGGGTGTCGGGGCTGTCGGTCGTCTCGAACAACTGCGGGGCGATGGAGTCGGGCCTGGCGGTGCTGCTGGCGGCGGGCCGGATCGGGCGGGTGACGGGCTCCTACATCGGGGCGAACAAGGAGTTCGCGCGGCAGTATCTGGCCGGTGAGCTGGAGGTGGAGATGATCCCGCAGGGCACGCTCGCGGAGCGGTTGCGTGCGGGCGGCGCCGGGATCCCCGCCTTCTACACCCCGGCCGGGGTGGGCACCCAGGTCGCGGACGGCGGCCTGCCCTGGCGCTACGACGGCTCCGGCGGGGTCGCGCTCGCGTCACCGCCGAAGGAGGTACGTGACTTCGACGGCACCGAGTACGTGCTGGAGCGCGGTATCCGCACCGACTTCGCGCTGGTCCGGGCCGCGAAGGGCGACCGGCACGGCAACCTCGTCTTCAACAAGTCGACCCGCAACTTCAACCCCCTCGCCGCGATGGCCGGGCGGGTGACGATCGCCGAGGTGGAAGAGCTGGTCGAGCCCGGCGCGATCGATCCGGACGCGGTGCATCTGCCGGGAATCTTCGTACAGCGGGTGGTGGCTCTCACGCCGGAACAGGCAGCAGACAAGAAGATCGAGCAGCGCACGGTGTCCGTGCCTGCGGCACGACGGTCGGTGAACGGCTGATGTCCTGGAGTCGTGAGGAGATGGCCGCCCGGGCTGCGCGGGAGCTGGAGAACGGCCAGTACGTCAATCTCGGCATCGGGCTGCCGACGCTGATCCCCAACCATCTGTCCGAGGGCGTGGAAGTGGTCCTGGAGTCGGAGAACGGGATCCTGGGCACCGGCCCGTATCCCACCGAGGAGCAGGTCGACCCGGACCTCATCAACGCCGGCAAGGAGACCGTGACGGTCCTGCCGGGTGCCTCCTTCTTCGACTCGGCGCTGTCGTTCTCGATGATCCGCGGCGGGCACATCGATGTCGCGGTGCTGGGTGCGATGCAGGTCTCCGCGCAGGGGGACCTGGCGAACTGGGCGATCCCGGGGAAGATGATCACGGGAATCGGCGGTGCGATGGACCTCGTGCACGGCGCCCATACGGTCATCGTCGTGATGGCGCACACCGCCAAGGACGGCTCACCGAAAATCCTCACCGAGTGCGTGCTGCCGCTGACCGGGAAGCGTTGCGTGAACCGGATCATCACCGACCTCGGCGTCCTGGACATCACCGACGAGGGCCTGGTGCTGGTCGAGTGCGCACCGGGCGTCGGCGTCGAGGAGATCATCGCCAAGACCGATGCCAAGCTGACCGTCGCGGAGGGCCTGAAGTGAAGAATGTCTATATCGTCGACGCCGTGCGCACGCCGATCGGGCGTCACAACGGCGCTCTGGCCTCGGTACGCCCTGACGACCTGGCCGCCCACGCCATCCGCGAACTCCTCGCCCGAAGCCCCCAGTTGGATCCCGCGCGCATCGCGGACGTGTACTTCGGAAACGCCAACGGCGCCGGCGAGGAGAACCGCAACGTCGGCCGCATGGCGGCACTGCTCGCGGGCCTGCCCACGTCGGTGCCGGGCGTGACGGTCAACCGGCTGTGCGCCTCCGGTCTGGAGGCCCTTGTCCAGGCCGCCCGCACCATCGCGGTCGGCGACGCCTCCATCGCCGTCGCCGGTGGCGTGGAGTCGATGACCCGCGCGCCGTACGTGCTGCCCAAGTCGGACCGCCCCTTCCCGGCCGGGCACGCCGAGCTGTACTCGACCACCCTCGGCTGGCGCATGGTCAACCCGAAGATGGACCCGCAGTGGACCACCCCGCTCGGCGAGTCCGCCGAACTCATCGCCGACAAGCACAAGATCAGCCGCGAGCAGCAGGACGAGTTCGCGCTGAGCAGCCACCAAAAGGCCGCGAAGGCTCAGGCCGGGGGCCTGTTCGACGCCGAGCTCGCCCCCGTGCCGATCCCGCAGCGCAAGGGCGACCCGGTGCTCTTCGCCGCCGACGAGTCCGTCCGCCCGGACGCCTCTCTGGCCGCGATGGCCAGACTCAAGCCCTCCTTCCGCACCGAGAGCGGCACCGTGACCGCGGGCAACGCGTCGCCGTTGAACGACGGCGCCGCCGCGCTCCTGCTGACCGACGAGGAAGGCCTCAAAGCCACCGGCCGCGAGCCGCTGGCCCGCGTCTCGGCCACCGGTGTCTCCGCGATCGACCCGCAGTACTTCGGCCTCGCCCCCGTAGAGGCCGTCAACCGGGCCCTCGCCAAGGCGGGCAAGACCTTCGCGGACCTGTCCGTCCTGGAGCTGAACGAGGCATTCGCCGCGCAGGTCCTCGGGTGTGTGGCCGAGTGGCCCGAGTACGACCCCGCGATCCTCAACCCGCAGGGCGGCGCGATCGCCCTCGGCCACCCCCTGGGCGCCTCCGGTGCCCGCCTCGCCGGCACCCTCGCCCACCAACTCGCCCGCCGCGGCTCCGGCACCGGTATCGCCGCCCTCTGCATCGGCGTGGGCCAGGGCCTCGCCCTGGTCCTCGAACGCTGACACGGATTCGCCCGCATCGGCGTCGATCCCGGCTGCGACAGCTCTACCAATGCCTCCAGACCAGCGAACTGTTCGACGAACACATCGCATTCCCTTCCCAACCGGCCCGCAGCAACCTGGCATCGTGAGATGTGTCAGCGAGTGGTGGCGACCAGGCTCGGACGGTGACAGTGCCGTGAGGTCGAAGAGCACGAAAACTGGTCATTCTTCACCCTGGAGTAAGGTGTGCTCCCAGTTGATCTCCGGCAGTTCGAATGCTTCATCGTCGTCGCCGAGGAGGGGAATGTCAGCCGGGCCGCGGCACGGCTGCACATGACCCAGCCGCCGCTGACCCGGCGGATCGTACGACTCGAGCGGGCTGTCGGCGTGCGCCTGTTCATACGTACCCCCAGCGGCGTCGAGCTGACCGAGGCCGGTACTCTCCTGCTCGACCAGGCCTACCGGATCGTGCAGCTGACCGAGCACGCCATCGACCGTGCGCGGCTGGCCGATGCGGGGCAGGCCGGCTCCCTGGTGGTGGGCTACTTCGGCTCCCCGATGTTCGACGCGGTGCCGCGCCTGCTGCGGGGGTTCCTCGAGACCCGTCCCGCGGTGAGCCTGGTCCTCGAGCGGGCGGCCAAGAACGTGCAGGCCGACGCGATCCGCGACGGACGAATGCACCTGGGGTTCAGCCGCCAGTACCGGAGCGAGCCGGGGCTCGCCGTGCGGCACGTCGCCAGCGAGCCGCTCTACCTGGCCCTTCCCGAGGCACACCCGCTGCTGCAGGCGGGCAAGGCCGAACTGGGCGACCTGCGGGAGCAGCAACTCGTGCTCTTTCCTGCGGCCCCCCGCCCCAGCTTCGCCGACGAGGTCAGCCAGCTGTGCGCCCAAGCCGGGTTCACGGCACACGTCGTCAGAGAGGCGGGAGACGTGCTCACCGCCCTGGGCTACGTGGCGTCGGCCGGCTTCTGCTCGGTGGTCCCCCGGTCCGCGACCGGAATCGCACTCCCGGGCGTCGGCTTCGTGCCGCTTACTGACACGCCGCTCCAGAGGCTGAGCTGCCTGTACCGCGCGGACAACACACCTTCGCTCGTCAACGCGTTCCTTGACCACGTGTCCGCCATGTCGCCCGAGGCCGGATGACCCCAGGGAACAGTCGGCGCGATACCCGCGCAGCACAATCAGCTGTTCCGATCCGGTATTGGTCCTCGCCGTGCGGCTGCGGTCAGCGTTGCCGTGAGATCCAGTTGCCGGCCACGCGGATGCCCGTGCACAGCCCAGCCGGGCCAGTTCGCCTTGGATCCTTCGACGTCCCCACCGGAAATCCTCGCCGGCCAAGCGCGGCACCAGCTTCCTGAGCGCGGCCGCAGTCGGGGGTCGGCCGGTGCGGCTGCGGCGGGCGGAGCAGTCCCAGTTCCTGGCGATCGGCTTGCGATGCCAAAACAGCCTGACGGCGCAGGACTGCGTTTTCATGCCTCAGCACCGACAACTCAGCCTCCTTGGCTGTGTCTCGGCACAGCAGGACAGCCGGCAGCCTCGCGGCATCGCTCGGCAACAGCCCTGCCGCAACCCCCGCGCAGCGCCGATCGATACCTGCACAGGCGGGTCCGTATTGCCGTCTCGGTATTGGCCCGCCCTCAACCTGCCTCACTACGCTCGGCAAAGACCACCGCAGCCGAACTGAGCGGACCGCGACATGTGCCACAACCATTCGGGAGCACCCGCGTTGCCTGCCGGCGTGACCGTGAGGACGTGCCGGACACCCGGCGTCGAACCTGTTCCCTACCTGCACTTCAGCGCCGAGAGAGCCGCGGACGGCGACGTCATCGTCTTGCTGACCGACATCTTCGGAGTGAACCCGTTCTACCGCCACTTGTCCGCTCTGCTGACGGACGAGGGCTACCAGGTAGTGGTGCCAGACATGTTCCACCGCATCGGCGCCGCCGCTCCGGGGCGCGACGGCGCGCTGACTCGCCGCGGGCAACTGGACGACCCGTTGGCTGTTGACGACGTCGAACGGGTCATCGAGCACACGACGGACAGCAAGCGGCCCTTCGGGACGCTGGGATTCTGCCTCGGCGGCAGCTTCGCCCTGCTGACCGCTGCCACACACCGCAACCAGGTCACCACGACTTACTACGCGTTCCCGAAGGGCTCACCGGGCGCGAAGGTCCCCGTCACCGAACCGATGCAGGTCGCCGGCTCGATAGCCGGGCCGGTGCTGGGCCACTGGGGCCGGCAGGACTACATCGACGAGGGTGAGGTCGAGCAACTCGCGAAGTTGCTCGCCGACGCCCCCGGCCGGACCGAGGTCAGGTGGTACCCGGACGCGGGTCACAGCTTCCTCGCCGGGCTGACCGAGAACGATCATGTGTCCGCCACCGCGGCGGAGGAGTCATGGCGGCGGACGTTGGCCTTCTTCGGATCACACTTGGGTCCGGTAACAGGTCACTGACGTGCTCGAACCACCGGGCTGTCCCCGCCGATGACTGGACTCAAATTGCGGTCCCTGTCGAATTAGGAGAACCATTCTCATGATCGAGAACGAGCCGTCCGTGTCGTCGGCAGGGCTCGCGGGCTTCGTCCACGAGTGGCCTGCTTCACGCGTCGTGTTCGGGCCTGGCGTGATTTCGGTTGCCGCCAGTGAGGCAGCCCGGTACGGCAGCCGGATCGCCGTGATTCACGACCCGACTGCCCAGAGTGCTGCGGACCGGGTGACTGCCGATGCGGGAGGAGGGGTCTGCGCGCGCATCAGTGAGGTCGTGCAGCACGTCCCCGTGCACGCGGTGGGCAAGGCCGTGGCCACCATCCGGGACGCACGCGCGGAAGTACTGATGTGCATCGGCGGCGGCTCGGCCACCGGCCTCGCCAAGGGGGTCGCACGGGACCTCGAGTTGCCACTGGTCGCCGTTCCGACCACCTATGCCGGCAGTGAGATGACCTCGATCTGGGGGCTGACCGAGGGCGGGAGGAAGACCACCGGGCGAGCGGCCACGGTCCGGCCCCGCACTGTCGTCTACGACCCCGAACTGACACTGGATCTGCCCACAGCGATCTCGGTGACGAGCGGTATCAACGCGATCGCGCACTGCGTGGAAGCGCTGTACGCCCACGGTTCGTCCCCGCTGACGCGGCTGGCTGCCGCCGAGGGGATCCGGTTCATGGCCCGAGCTCTGCCGAGCATCCTTGAACGGCCCCGTGACGTCGGCGCCCGCGGCTTCGCGCTGCGCGGTGCCTGGCTCTCCGGGTGGTCGCTGGAGGTCTCCACCACCGGACTGCACCACAAGCTTTGTCACATCCTGGGCGGCTTGCTCGATCTGCCGCACAGCCCCCTGCACACCGTGCTCCTTCCCTACACCGTCGCGCACATCGCGCCGGCCGCTGTGGCCGAAACCCGGACCGTACTCGAAAGCCTCGGTATCACCGGGCCCGTGACCGACGCCGGGGGCTTGATCTGGGACCACCACCGGCTCCTCGGGGCACCCACATCGCTCGCCGGGATCGGCATGCGCGAGGCCGACGTGGACCCGGCGATCGCCGAGGCTTCGGCAGTGCTGGCGGATCGCGCACTCCCCCCACGTCCGGCTGGACCCTCCGACCTCCGCGACTTGATCCGGGCTGCCTTCAACGGCGACCGGCCTGCGGCGTGTTGACGAATTGCTCCGCCAAAGCAGGAAGGAGGGAAGCCCGCTGCGCGGCCGGGCTGGAGCACGACGCCAAGACATGGGCGGAGCGCAAGCGTCCCTTCACCCAGGCATCCTCGTCGCGCTGGGCCGGATCGGTCACGCAGGCCGGCCATGACCAGTGGGCGCCGGCCCGGCGCGGTCGGCTCGCACACATCACATCCAGAGCCTCGTAACCGGGATCGGCACGATCGCTCACCGGCTGTCCCCGCCCGCCAGGAGCAGGCATGCTCCTGGCGGGTACCGCAGCCCACAGGAATGGTTCGCCAAGTCCCGCCGCCTGCACCTGCTGACGACCGGCTCGAAGGAAGCGGCTGCTGAACACCCGCCACCGCCTGGAGCAGGCGCGGCTCACCGAAGAGCGGTGGTCCTGACCGCGTCCTGGACCATCCCCCCATCCAGGCAGTCCCCCTGGAAGCGGCCCGCACGGGCGGCCTGACCGGCGCCGACACCGACGCCCATCGGCCGCAGGACCTGACTGGAGGACCTGATGCAGCTCAGCATCGCACGGAACGACGGCGACTCCGACCCGATCATCGAAGAGGCCCTGCGCCGCGTCCGGC